>CAJXTJ010000145.1 GCA_913061165.1 uncultured Polaribacter sp. | reverse complement strand
CACTGCTGCCTCCCGTAGGAGTCTGGTCCGTGTCTCAGTACCAGTGTGGGGGATCTCCCTCTCAGGACCCCTACCTATCGCTGTCTTGGTAAGCCGTTACCTTACCAACTAACTAATAGGACGCATAGCCATCTTTTACCGATAAATCTTTAATTATAAACTGATGCCAGTCTACAATACTATGAGGCATTAATCTTCATTTCTAAAGGCTATTCCTCTGTAAAAGGTAGGTTCTATACGCGTTACGCACCCGTGCGCCGGTCGTCATCTGTGCAAGCACAATGTTACCCCTCGACTTGCATGTGTTAAGCCTGCCGCTAGCGTTCATCCTGAGCCAGGATCAAACTCTTCATTGTATATTTTAAATAATATGAATGAATAAGTTTCAAAAGAATTTACATTATAAAATAATGTGGTTATTCTACTCTTTGTTTACGCTGTCAATTTCAATATTTTCAATGAACTTTAAATCTTTCTAAAACTGCTATTAAACAATCTCAACAAAATCTATTTTGTAAGAAAACTAGAATCGAACTAGTGAGTTTAAAATCAAAACCCTTTACCAAAATATCCCTGAACTAATTTGCTATATCTCTTAGCGGGTGCAAATATAAAACTTATTTGCAATCTAACAAGAAAAAAAATAAATATTTTTAAACTAAATTCTTGAAAGCAAAAACTTCAATAAAACCTAATAAAAATACCTAAATAACAAGTAAATGAACGAAACTAAAAAACTAAATATCCCTTAGCGGGTGCAAACATACAACACATTTATAATCTCACAATACTTTTTTTTGCGTTTTTTTAAATTAATTTTAAACATACTTTTAAAACACTGAAAATACGAGCATTATAAATGAAATATTTATATAATTTTTTTGAAGTTTATTTACACTATCTAAAAAGTGTCTCAGAAACTTCAAATAAATTATAATTCCATTCCAAAAAAACTTTTGATAAAGCGCGTTTTCAAAAAATTATCTTTGGTATCTATTTAAATTTAATCTATCAGTTTAATTTATGTGCTTAAATAGCCTTTTATCTTTAAAAAAACAGCAACCTTTCCGACAGAAAAACATACTTGTATAATAAGTACACATATATATTGTATAAAAAATTGTTTTCCAATATATTTGCAAACTTAAATATTAGACATTAAATGATTAAAATTACGCTTCCGGATGGAACTATTAAGGAGTTTGCTATAAATAGCACTCCAATGGATGTTGCAAAAAACATTAGTGAAGGATTTGCTAGAAACGTTATCTCTGCAAATTTTAATGGTACTACCATTGAAACCAGTACTTCATTAACCACCGACGGTTCGTTAATTTTATATACATTTAATGATGCTGATGGAAAAAAAGCTTTTTGGCATTCTTCTGCACACGTTTTAGCAGAGGCTATACTAAGCATGCACCCGAAAGCAAAATTAACTATTGGACCCGCTATAGATAATGGATTTTATTATGATGTAGATTTAGGCGAAGATGTTATTTCTGATAAAGATTTCCCTACTATTGAAAAGAAATTTATAGAAATTGCTCGTGGAAAGCATGAGTTCTCTATTAGACCTGTTTCTAAATCAGATGCTTTGTCTTTATATAAAGGTGAAAACAACCCTTATAAAGTAGAGTTGATTGAAAACCTAACAGATGGAGAGATTACATTCTGCGACCATAGTGACTTCACAGATTTATGCAGAGGAGGCCACATACCTAACACAGGAATCATAAAAGCGATTAAAGTAATGAGTGTTGCTGGTGCTTATTGGCGTGGTGACGAAAAAAACAATCAGTTAACTAGAGTTTATGGCATTAGTTTTCCAAAACAAAAACTACTTACTGAATATTTAGAATTATTAGAAGAGGCTAAGAAAAGAGATCATAGAAAGTTAGGGAAAGAATTAGAGTTATTTACTTTTTCTCAAAAGGTTGGTGCAGGTTTGCCTTTATGGCTGCCAAAAGGAGCCGCTTTAAGAAGCAGACTTGAAGACTTTTTAAAAAAAGCACAAAAAAAGGCGGGTTATGAAATGGTCATGACGCCACATATTGGACAGAAAGAATTATATGTAACCTCTGGCCATTATGAAAAATACGGCGCAGATAGTTTTCAATCTATAAAAACTCCTAAAATGGATGAAGAGTTTTTATTAAAACCAATGAACTGTCCGCACCACTGTGAAGTGTATAATTTTAAACCTTATTCTTACAAAGATTTACCAAAAAGATTTGCTGAATTTGGAACAGTTTACAGATATGAACAAAGTGGCGAATTGCACGGTTTAACTCGTGTTCGAGGTTTTACACAAGATGACGCGCATATTTTCTGTACACCAGAACAATTAGATCAAGAGTTTAAGGATGTTATAGATTTAGTATTGTATGTTTTTGGTTCATTAGGTTTTGAAGATTTTACAGCACAAGTTTCTATTAGAGATAAAAGCAATCCTGATAAATACATAGGTGATGTAGAAACTTGGGAAATTGCAGAAAATGCGATTATAAGTGCAGCAACAGATAAAGGTTTGACTTTTATTATTGAAGAAGGTGAAGCCGCTTTTTACGGACCGAAGTTAGACTTCATGGTTAAGGACGCATTAGGCAGAAGTTGGCAACTTGGAACCATTCAAGTGGACTATAACTTACCAAAACGTTTCGATTTAACTTATAAAGGAGCAGATAATCAGTTGCACAGACCTGTAATGATTCACAGAGCACCCTTTGGTTCTATGGAGCGTTTTATTGCAGTATTGCTAGAGCACACTGGAGGTAACTTTCCACTTTGGCTCACACCAGATCAAGTTATCTTATTGCCAATCAGTGATAAATTTCAAAAATATTCAGAAAAAGTACTAGAATCGTTAGAAAATTCCGAAATTCGCGCCCTCGTAGATAGCCGAAGTGAGAAAACCGGACGTAAAATACGAGATGCCGAAGTGGGTAAGATACCTTTTATGTTGATTATTGGGGAGAAAGAAGCCTTAGATGGTACGGTTTCTGTAAGGAAACATGGAGAAGGGGATATAGGTACTTTTACTATTGAAGAATTTATATCTTTAATTAAAACAGAAGAAAGTAAAATATTAAAGGGATTTTAATTAATTTTGAAGTTCGATAAAATTAAAAGGTTGAAAAACAACCATAAGTTAAACTTTAAAAATATAGGTCATAGCAATACGTAGAAGCAGGTCGAGAAGACCGTTAAGAGTAATCAAAGAAGATCAACATAGGATTAATGAAAAAATAAAATATGTTGACGAAGTTCGTCTTGTGGGCGATAATGTGGAAGTTGGTGTATACGCTTTAGATAAAGCTAAAGAATTAGCCAATGAACAGGAATTAGATTTAGTAGAAATTTCTCCTAAAGCAAAACCACCTGTTTGTAAAATTATTGATTATAAGAAGTTCTTATATGAGCAAAAGAAACGTGAAAAATCTTTAAAATCGAAAGCAACGAAAGTTACTATTAAAGAAATACGTTTTGGACCGCAGACAGATGAGCATGATTATGAGTTTAAGAAGAAACATGCATTAAAGTTTCTGCAAGAAGGAGCTAAATTAAAAGCATTTGTATTCTTCAAAGGACGTTCTATTATTTTTAAAGAACAAGGTCAAATTTTATTACTAAAATTAGCCCAAGAATTAGAAGAATTTGGTAAAGTAGAACAGTTACCAAAATTAGAGGGTAAACGAATGATTATGTTTATTGCTCCCAAAAAAGTGAAATAACAATCTTATAAGCAAGATAAAAACGAAGGAGAGATGCCTAAAATGAAAACCAAATCTAGCGCCAAAAAACGATTTAAAGTTACTGGTACTGGAAAAATCAAAAGAAAGCACGCGTTTAAAAGCCACATCTTAACAAAGAAGTCGAAAAAACGTAAATTAAGGTTAACTCACGATGGTTTAGTACATAAATCGGACAAGTCTAACATTATGCAACAATTAAACTTGAAATAAGTTTAATTAGGGAATTTAATTATTAACCATGGAGATAGGCCAAATTTAAAAAGTATTCTTAATTGAATCGCCTACTACAAAAAACATTGAAATTATGCCAAGATCAGTAAATTCAGTAGCCTCAAGAAAAAGAAGAAAAAAAATCTTGAAGGCAGCAAAAGGTTACTTTGGACGTAGAAAAAACGTTTATACAGTAGCAAAAAATGCGGTTGAAAAAGGAATGCTTTATGCATACCGTGACCGTAAAAACAATAAGAGAAACTTCCGTTCTTTATGGATTGTGCGTATTAACGCTGCAGCTCGTTTACATGGAATGTCTTACTCTCAGTTTATGGGAAAAGTGAAAGCTAATAGTATTGAGCTGAACCGTAAGGTTTTAGCTGATTTAGCTGTAAATAACCCAGACGCTTTTAAGGCAGTTGTAGAGAAAATTAAATAAATATAAATTACTTGCTTATAATAAAAACCCAAACGTCTTTTCGTTTGGGTTTTTTTATTACTTTTATTTTTTAAAATAACCCTACAAAATTTATGAAAATGAAATTACATCTATCACTAATTACCGCAATTCTATTTATATCAATTTCTTTTGCGCAAAAAACAAAGGATACCGGAGAAATCTCTATAAGAGGAGAGTTTGATAGACTATATAGAGTATCTACCAATTATAAAGGCTACAAAGTAATTAACAAAGAAAAATTTTTAGATTTAAAACAGCAAGTTTTAGATTCTTCAAAAGCATCTAAAAACCTATTAATAGAAAAAAACAACCTACTTAAAGCGTCAAAGTTAGATAGTAAAAAAAATAAAGATTTACTTACCTTAACCAAACTAACATTGGAAACTGCTCTAAAAAAAGAAAATTCTATCTCTTTTTTTGGAATACAATTAAGTAAGTTTATTTACAATCTTCTTTTATGGACCTTAGTTTCACTATTACTAATTCTAGTACTTTATTTAAGTTTTAAGTTTCAAAAAAATAACTTTATTACAAAAAGAGCAGCTCAAAATTTAAAGGATGTTGAACATGAATATGAACAACACAGAAAAAAAGCTTTAGAAAGAGAACAAAAATTAAGAAGAACTTTACAGGACGAAATAAATAAACAGCGAAATCCATAAACTCTGTCTCTTATACACATCTCCGAGCCCACGAGACCTCTCTACATCTCGT
>CAJXTJ010000144.1 GCA_913061165.1 uncultured Polaribacter sp. | reverse complement strand
CTCGTGGGCTCGGAGATGTGTATAAGAGACAGATGCAGTACTGTTAAAGTTACGATATAGTTAAACTTTTTTCCAAAAGGTTCTAAATTCAACTTAAAAAAAGGATAATCCACTTCAAATTTATTCAAGAAAACTCTGATAAAAAACAATCTTAAGTATGCAATTGTTACTAATGAAAAAGCGTGAATTCCTCCTGAATCAGAAAAAAAATCGATACTTAAACCCAAAGCGAAAGAAAGTAACAGAAAAGCAAATCTATTTTTATTTAGTGGATATAAGAAAACAAAAGCGATATATAGATACGGATTTACATACCCTAAAAACAAAATATTATTCAATACAAAAACTTGTAAAAAAACTAAGAATACAAATAGTAATCCAAAATATACTGTTTTATTCATTTCCTGAATTTTCTAAACGTTTAATTTCTACTTTCTGTAAATTTTTAATAACATAAACAGGTCCAATAACAGCCATATCATTAAATAATTTTACATTAATTACGTTGTCTACAGCATTGTCCTTATTTATTTCAATTACTGTTCCTATTAAAATTCCTTCTGGAAAAATTGCAGACTTACCACCAGTTTCTATAGTATCACCGATTTTAACAGGGGCTTGTCTTGGAATATCTATTAATTGCACCGTATTATAATCTAAACCATTCCATTGTAATGTGCCAAAATAGCCATTTTTTAATCTTGCGTTTATCTTAGTATTTTTATTTAAAATAGATTGAATTCTCCCATAATTAGGTGACAAATTATCTATAAATCCAATAATCCCTTTACTGTTAACAACAGCCATCTCTTTACTTAAACCGGCAATTGAACCTTTATCAATAGTTAAAAAATTAAACGCTTTTGAATAACTATTATTGATGATTTTAGCACTTGTATAGGTGTATTTTTGATAATATTTTACGGTATCAATAACAATTGAATCCACTGTAAAAGAAGTATTTGTTTTTTGATTTAGAAAGTTTCTTAAAAGCGTGTTTTCTTCTATAAGTTGAATATTTGTAGCTTTTAAACTAAAATAATCAGACATATCAGAAACTTTATGATACAAACCACCAGTTAAAGCATTTGCAGAATTAACGTATTTACTGTTTTGAAAATTAAGATTGTTAAAAATAAGTGTCAAGGCAATAAATTGCAGGAATAAAAAGAATAAAAAATATTTAAACTTTTGAAAAAAGTAAATAAGTTGTTGCATTTTTTAGAACTCCTAAAATATTATTTCATTAACACACTCTTATATTTATCTAGTTCTTTTAAAGCAATTCCTGTTCCACGAACTACAGCTCTTAAAGGGTCTTCTGCAACATAAACAGGTAAGTCTGTTTTTCTAGAGAGTCTCTTATCTAAACCTCTTAACATAGAACCACCTCCCGCTAAATAAATACCTGTATTGTATATATCTGCTGCCAATTCTGGCGGAGTCTTAGATAGTGTTTCCATAACCGCATCTTCTATTCTTAAAATAGATTTATCTAAGGCTTTTGCAATTTCTCTATAAGAAACTTGCACTTGCTTTGGCTTACCACTTAACAAGTCTCTACCTTGAACCAACATGTCATCTGGCGGTGTTTCTAAATCTTCTGTAGCTGCACCAATCGTAATTTTTATTTTCTCTGCAGTAGTTTCCCCAACATGTAGGTTATGCTGTGTGCGCATATAATACATAATATCATTTGTAAATAAGTCTCCTGCTACTTTTACAGATTGATCACAAACAATACCAGCCAATGCAATAACAGCAATTTCTGTTGTACCACCACCAATATCTATAATCATATTCCCCTTTGGCTCCATAATATCTATACCAACACCAATTGCAGCAGCCATAGGCTCATAGATTAAATAGATTTCTTTAGCATTCATATGTTTCGCAGAATCCCTTACAGCACGTTTTTCTACTTCTGTAATTCCAGAAGGAATACAAATAACCATTCTTAGTGCGGGTGGAAATAACTTCTTTTTAATTGATGGAATCTGTTTTACAAATTCTTTAATCATTTCTTCTGAAGCTTGAAAATCTGCAATAACTCCGTCTTTTAATGGACGAATTGTTTTGATATTTTCATGGGTTTTTCCTTGCATTAAGTTGGCTTCTTTACCAATTGCAATAATTTTACCCGTAGTTCTGTCTCTTGCTACAATAGAAGGACTATCAATAACCACCTTTCCTTTGTGAATTATTAATGTATTTGCGGTTCCTAAATCGATCGCAATATCTTCGGTCATAAAATCAAAAAAACCCATAAAATATTTTTAGTGTATTATTTTTACTCGTGTCTTACAAAGCTACTAAAATTCTAATTGCAAATAACCTATATATTCTTAATGTTTAAAATGCCTAGTTCCTGTCATTACCATAGCTATATTATTTTCATTACAATAGTCTATACTTAATTGATCTTTAATAGAACCTCCTGGCTGTATTACACTTTTTATCCCTGCATTATCTGCAATTTCTACACAATCTGGAAAAGGAAAAAAAGCATCACTTGCCATTACACATCCGTTTAAGTCAAATTTAAAAGAATTTGCCTTTTCTATTGCTTGGTTCAAAGCATCTACTCTACTTGTTTGCCCTGTACCCCCAGCTAACAACTGCTTATTTTTAACTAAGATAATAGTATTTGACTTCGTGTTTTTGCACAATTTAGATGCAAATAACAAATCTTCTATCTCACTTGTTGTTGGATTCGTATTAGTAACGTATTTCAAATCTGATAATTGATCTGTAATACTATCTTTATCTTGAACTAAATTACCATTTAAGCAAGTTCTAATTGTTGTTGTAGGTAATTCAACTTCTTTTTTAATTAGAATAATTCTATTCTTTTTTCCTTTTAATATTGCTAAAGCTTCATTTGAATAACTTGGCGCAATTACTACTTCACAAAATAAAGTATGAATTTCTTCTGCAGTTGCAGCATCTATTTCTGTATTTGCAATTAAAACTCCTCCAAAAGCCGAAACAGGGTCACCTGCCAAAGCATCTACATATGCTTGTTTTATGGTATCTCTTTGTGCAAAACCACATGCATTATTATGTTTTAAAATAGCAAAAGTTGGCGCCTCACCTTTAAATTCTTCCATTAAATTTACAGCAGCATCTACATCTAACAAATTATTATAGCTTAATTCCTTACCATGTAACTTATCGAAAATTGTTTCTAAGTCTCCAAAGAAATAACCTTTTTGATGGGGGTTTTCTCCATATCTTAAAACTTGTGCATTTGTTTCACTAACTTTTAAAGTAGGCTCTTCACCAACATTAAAATAATTAAAAATGGCAGTGTCGTAATGTGAAGAAATATTAAAGGATTTTGCAGCAAATTTCTTTCTCTGATCAATTGTGGTTTCTCCATTATTTTGAGATAAAATATCTAAAAAATCATCATATTGATTCATTGACGAAACCGTAAAAGTATCTTTAAAATTTTTTGCAGATGCTCTAATTAAAGAAATTCCACCAATATCAATTTTCTCAACAATATCTTGCTCAGTTGCTCCTGAAGCAACTGTCTTTTCAAAAGGATATAAATCTACAATTACCAAGTCTATCTGCGGAATATTATATGCTGCTAATTCAGCGATGTCACTTTCATTGTCTTGTCTGTTTAAAATCCCTCCAAAAACCTTTGGATGGAGCGTCTTAACTCTTCCTCCTAAAATAGAAGGGTACGAAGTAACTTCATCAACAGGAACTACGTTTATTCCAAGTTCTTTGATAAATTTTTCTGTTCCTCCGGTTGAATAAATAGTTACATTTAAATCGTTCAATTTTTGTACGATTGGTGCCAAACCATCTTTGTGAAATACCGATATTAATGCGGATTTAATTGTTTTTGCAGTGCTCATTTAGTTGTTGTGTTGTTAAGCAAACAAAATTAGTGAAAGGAACCTTGCAAGGCAATAAAAGATAATAACAATACTAGGAAGTAATTAACAACTGTGCTAAAATCAATTCTTTTTTAAACCTTATGATAAACTTAACTCAACTTTCAATTTTGATTTTAATACATGTTTTTTTTACAAAACATTATATAATAAGATAGTGCCAATTTTTTTACAAATATATTCTAACAATTGCTCATCTTTATCTGTAAAAACATTTGCAGTATGAGAATCAATATCAATTTGCCCAATATTCTCTTTGTTCACAAAAATAGGAATTACTATTTCAGATTTCACTTTCCATCCACAAGATATGTAGTTTTCTTGATTAGATACATCTTGAACAACAAAATTTTGATTACTTACAGCCACTTGTCCGCAAATACCTTTTCCAAAAGGAATAATTGTATGTGCTGTTTCTTCACCTGTATATTGCGCCAATTTTAACTCGTCTTTATCTCCGTTTTTAAAATAAAAACCAACCCAATCATAATAGGAAATCTCCCTTTCTAACACATCGCAAACCTCCTTTAACTTCTCCTTTGTAGTATTTGTATTTGCAAGAATACTATCAACTTTATTTTTCAATCTATTTAAATCCATTTCCATCTAAACTCTAAACTTTTATAACGGTAAAAATAAATGAAATTTCGTTGATAAAAAACAGAAACATGAAGGCAGTTTAATAGTGCATACTTTCCTGATTTACTTATATTTTTTAATGAATATCAAGATAACATTTGATTTTATAAAAAAATCCCATTTGTTATTGTAAATTTGCACTAATAATGAAATCTATTTTTATCAAAATAACATCGGCTCTATTAGCATTTTTGGTGCTGTTCTCAACACTCTCATTTACTGTTGAGAGTCATTATTGTGGCGGTTTTTTAATGGATATTTCTGTTATCGGTGAAGCCAATGACTGCGGTATGAAAGTAGAGCAGACAATGGCTGCGGAAAAGATAAACTGCTGTAAAGATGAAGTAATAATAACAGAAGGACAAGATGAATTGCATCCAGTTTCTTTTGATACCTTGAACTTTGAAAAACAACAATTTTTAACAACTTTTTATTCTTCTTATTTAAATCCAGTTAAAGAAGAATCCTCTAGAAATAATATTTACAAAGCCTTTCACCGGCCTGTTATACCTATCAATTATCAGATAAAATACCAATCATTTTTAATTTAATTTTGCCTTAATTCCAACTAAAAAGTCTTCTACTAAGGAGGCACCTGTCTCTTATACACATCTCCGAGCCC
>CAJXTJ010000143.1 GCA_913061165.1 uncultured Polaribacter sp. | reverse complement strand
TGAAAGCATATAAGCGCGAAACCCACCACAAGATGAGATTTCTTTAAAGGGTCGTTGGAGATTACAACGTTGATAGGTCATAGGTGTAAAGGCAGTAATGTCATAGCCAAGTGATACTAATAACCCATAGACTTATGTACGCTTCTCACCGTTGCAAGACGGTGAGAGACACTCTTTTTTATTTGACGATTTAGATATTATTTTACCATATGTTAATTTATACGGTTGAACCTAGTTCAACTGAAAATCTTAGGGTGGTTATTGCATTGGGGCTCACCTCTTCCCATCTCGAACAGAGAAGTTAAGCCCAATAGCGCCGATGGTACTGCATTTATGTGGGAGAGTAGGTCGCCGCCTTTCTTAAGTTTGTAACAAACAAACTTTTATAAAACCTCATATCTAACGATATGAGGTTTTTTTAATGAAAAAAAATAGGATATTTATTAATTATACTTAAACGTATATTTTTTGAAGTTTATTTTCGTTATTGTTTTTATACTTTGTTTCTTTGCTATCATATGAAATTGAAATTTCCTATTTTATTTTTTCTTTTCCCTGTATTCCTTTTTGCACAAGTAGGTGGAGAGAGGATATATCAATTTTTAAATATTTCAACATCCGCTAGACAAATAGCTTTAGGTGGTGAAGTACTTACGTTTATCGATGATGTAAATCAACCAATTTGGAATCCTTCTACAATAAGTAATGAATTGGATAGAAAATTATCGGTCAATTATTCTAGTTATCTAGCTGGAATAAATATTGGTTCTATTTCTTATGCAAGAGAAATTTCTAGGCGATTTGGAACGATACATGCGAGTATAAAGTATTTAGATTATGGTACTATAGTTGGGGCAGACGCACAAGGGAATGAAACAGGTGATTTTGGGGCAAATGATATTGCTATTTCGTTAGGCTATGCATACAATTTTCCACATTCTAATTTTTATTTTGGTGTTAATTTAAAATTAATTACATCACATATTAGTAGCTACTCTTCTTCAGGTATAGCGTCTGATATAGCTTTTTTATATCACAGTCCTTTTAAACCATTTTCTTTTACATTAGTAGCTCGTAATCTAGGTGTTCAAATAACTAGTTTTAACGGACAGAAGGAAGAACTACCTTTTGAGTTAGCATTTGGGAGTAGTTATAAATTACAACACGTACCTTTAAAATGGTATCTTACGATAGATAATTTGCAGCAATGGATGGTCTCAGCTCCGAACCCATCAGAACAAACAACAGATTTAGAAGGTAATGTTACACAAAAAAATATTAGTTTTATTGGTAATGCGTTTAGACACATTATTGTAGGAGCAGAATTGTTTCCGGAAAAATTAATAAATATAAGGGTAGGTTACAATTTTAGGAGAGCAGCAGAATTAAAATTACAAAATGTCCGAACTTTTAGCGGAATTTCTTTTGGTTTTGGTATAAAAATGAATAGATTTAAATTTAATTACGCACATTCAAAATTTCATTCTGCAGCTAATGTTAGTACTTTTAGTTTAGAAATGGATTTAGATAATAGAAGATATTAAATGAATAACAAAATAACAATTGCGATAGATGGTTTTTCATCTACAGGGAAAAGTACAATTGCTAAGTTAATAGCAAAAAAATACAATTTTATATATGTAGATACGGGAGCAATGTATAGAGCAGTCGCACTATTTGCTATGCAAAATAATCTTATAGCTAATGATTTTATGGATCAAACGAATCTTATTAAAAAGTTGAAAGAGATTACACTTTCTTTTCAGTTTAATAGGAAGTTAGGTTTTGCTGAAATGTTTTTAAATAAGGTTAATGTAGAAAAAGAAATTAGAACATTAGAGGTTTCTCAATTCGTAAGTAAAATAGCTACAATTTCTGAGGTTAGAAAGAAATTAGTCTCTGAACAGCAGGAAATGGGTAAACAAGGAGGAATTGTGATGGACGGAAGAGATATTGGTACAGTGGTTTTTCCGAACGCACATTTAAAACTATTTATGACGGCTTCTGCAGACAAAAGGGCAACGAGACGCTATAAGGAATTGATCGCTATTGGTGATAATGTTTCTTTTAAGGACATTCTTTTCAACGTTCAAGAAAGAGACCGAATAGATTCTACTAGAGAAGATTCTCCTTTAGTAAGGGCAGATGACGCTATTGAATTTGATAATTCTGACATGGGAATTACAGAGCAATTTGATGAAATTTGCGCTATAATAGATAGAATTATTTTATAATTATATTTACTATTTAAGTGGTGATTCATCTCTTTTTGTGATCCCTTTAAAAGAAGTATTGAATATAGGAAATAGCCTCTTGAAAAATATACTTATGGAATATTTAAAAATTTATGAGTTTGGAGCGAAATTTTCCATTTCGGATTTTTCATGACATAATCTACAATTAAAGGAGTCATTTTTTCTTTTTTACTCCATTCTGGTTGTAAATATAGCTTACATTTTCTACTGATTTTTGCAGCTTCTTGTTCTGCAAAATCAAAATCAGAGGTATTATGAATAATCATTTTTAGCTCATCTGCTTCTGGATAACATTCGGCTAAGGGTAATTTTGTTTTCTTTGGAGATAGACAAAACCAATCCCATTTTCCAGAGAATGAATAGGCTCCAGAAGTCTCAATATGTGTTTTTATGTTGTTTTTTTGTAAAAGATTTGTAATATAATCCATAGACCACATTAATGGTTCACCGCCAGTAATAACAACAGTTTTTGCATTTTTAGTTACATTAGCTACAATAGTATCTGCCAACGTTGGAGGGTGTAAATCGGCATTCCAACTTTCTTTTACATCACACCAATGGCACCCAACATCACAACCACCAACTCTAATAAAATAAGCTGCAGTTCCTGTATGAGAACCTTCACCTTGTATTGTGTAGAATTCTTCCATTAAAGGAAGCATTATTCCTTTGTTTACTAAATCTTGTGTATGTGTATCCATCTTCATTAAATAACCAAATAGGTATTAAAAAATGCAAAGGTAGTTTTTAGACACTGATTTTACGAATTTTCACAAATGAAATAAGTAGAATATAGTATGAAGTAAGTAGTTTGTATTTTATAGGTCTTTCGATTCGGAGATATACGTGTTATGATCATTAAAATTAGTGTAAATATTTAATGTGTAATACCTTTAAAATGAAGTATTTTTTGTAAATTTGCATTCCTTTTTACAAGAACAGATTCAAGAAAGGAAAAATAAACAAAAATCATAAAAACATCTCTTACTGTTTTAATTGTTAAGAATCTGTAAAACAATAAGATACAAAAATTATTTTCAGAAATGTCTGAAGAAACAAAAAACACTGAAGAGCAAGTAGTTGCTACTGAAGTACAAGAAACAGCTACTGAAGCTGTTGTAGAAACAGTTGTAGAAACTGTAGATCCAAAACAATTTTTAGCAGATTTTAATTGGCACAAATACGAACAAGGTATTGAAGCTGTTGATGAAGCAAAATTAAAAGATTTTGAGCAAGCTTTAGAAGGAACTGTAGGTTTCGTAAACGAGCGTGACGTAATCGAGGGAACTGTAATCAGAATTACTGATAGAGATGCAATCATCGATATCAACTCTAAATCTGAAGGAGTTATTTCTTTAAACGAATTTCGTTACAATCAAGGCTTAAAAGAAGGCGATACTGTTGAAGTATTAGTTGACAAAAGAGAAGATTCTTCTGGACAATTAGTATTATCTCACAAAAAAGCAAGAGTAATAAAAGCATGGGAACGTGTTAATAACGCTCATGAAACTGGTGAAGTAGTAAACGGTTTTGTAAAATGTAGAACTAGAGGTGGTATGATTGTAGATGTTTTCGGAATCGAAGCATTTTTACCAGGATCTCAAATTGACGTGAAGCCAATTAGAGATTACGATCAGTATGTAGAAAAAACAATGGAATTCAAAGTTGTGAAAATCAACCACGAATTTAAGAACGTTGTAGTTTCTCATAAAGCGCTTATTGAAGCGGATATTGAATTACAGAAAAAAGAAATCATTGGCCAATTAGAAAAAGGACAAGTATTAGAAGGTATTGTTAAAAATATTACTTCTTATGGTGTGTTTGTAGATTTAGGTGGTGTTGATGGTTTAGTTCATATTACAGATTTATCTTGGTCTAGAATCAATCACCCGAATGAGGTTGTTGAATTAGATCAAAAATTAAACGTTGTAATTTTAGACTTTGATGATAACAAATCTAGAATCCAATTAGGTTTAAAACAATTATCTGCGCATCCTTGGGAAGCTTTAAACGACACTTTAAAAGTAGGTGATAAAGTAACTGGAGAAGTGGTAGTAATTGCAGATTATGGTGCATTCGTAGAAGTAGAACAAGGAGTAGAAGGGTTAATTCACGTTTCTGAAATGTCTTGGTCTACCCACTTGCGCTCTGCACAAGATTTCGTAAAAGTTGGTGATAAAGTAGAAGCGCAAGTTTTAACTTTAGATAGAGAAGACCGTAAAATGTCTTTAGGTATCAAACAATTACATCCAGATCCTTGGACAGATATTACAACTAAATATCCTGTAGGTTCTACACACACTGGTACTGTAAGAAATTACACAAACTTTGGTGTTTTCGTAGAATTAGAAGAAGGTATCGACGGTTTAGTATATATTTCTGATTTATCTTGGACTAAGAAAATCAAACATCCATCAGATTTTGTAACTGTAGGAGACAAGTTAGAAGTTCAAGTATTAGAATTAGATGTAGAGAACAGAAAGTTAAACTTAGGTCATAAGCAAACTCAGGATAATCCTTGGGATGCGCATGAAGCTACGTATGCAATTGGTTCTACACATGAAGGAACAATCAAAGAAAAGAATGATAAAGGAGCAGTAGTATCTTTCGCAGATGGCGTAGAAGGTTTTGCACCGACAAGATTCTTAGAAAAAGAAGATGGTTCTAAATTAGGAAAGGGAGATACAATTTCATTTATTGTATTAGAATTTTCTAAAGAATACAGAAGAGTTGTTGTTTCTCATACTTCTATCTTTAAAGAGGAAGAAAAAAGAAATGTAAAAACAGCTGTTAAGAAATCTGCAGATGCAGAGAAAACTACACTTGGAGACATCGGTGGTTTAGCAGCACTTAAAGAGAAAATGGAAGCTGGAACCTGTCTCTTATACACATCTGACGCTGCCGACGACTCCTTACGTGTAGAT
>CAJXTJ010000142.1 GCA_913061165.1 uncultured Polaribacter sp. | reverse complement strand
GAGATGTGTATAAGAGACAGCTACTTGGCGCTGTATAACCTTCTAAATAAGAAACGTAACTACCTTTATCTGCAACGACAAGCGTTCTTTCAAACTGCCCTGTTCCACCTTCATTAATTCTAAAGTAGGTAGATAATTCCATCGGACAACGAACTCCTTTTGGAATGTAGCAGAAAGATCCGTCAGAAAAAACTGCCGAATTTAATGCTGCATAAAAGTTATCTGTAGTTGGCACAACAGTTCCTAAATATTTTTTAACCAATTCTGGATGTTCTTGAATTGCTTCTGAAATAGGCATAAAAATGATTCCTTTTTCACCTAATGTTTTCTTGAAGGTGGTTGCAACAGAAACAGAATCCATTACAATATCTACTGCTACATTCGCTAATTTTTTTTGTTCATCTAAAGAAATTCCTAAACGCTTAAAAGTATCCAATAATTCTGGGTCTACTTCATCTAAAGAATTTAATTTTGGCTTTTCTTTTGGCGCAGAATAATACGCAATATCTTGAAACTTTGGTTTTGTATAATGAACATTCGCCCACTCTGGTTCTTCCATTTTTTCCCAAACCCTATAAGCTTCTAAACGCCAATCAGTCATCCACTGAGGTTCGTTTTTCTTTTTAGAGATTGCAATAACCACATCTTCACTTAACCCTTTTGCAAAGGTTTCACTTTCTATATCTGTATAAAAACCGTATTTATATTCTTGGGTTTTTAATTCTTGTTCTAAATCGTCTTCGGTATATTTTGACATCTTTTTCTAATTTTTTTTATAATGAAAAACTTTCTCCACACCCACAGGTTCTATTTGCATTAGGATTGTTAAAAACAAATCCTTTTCCATTTAAACCCCCAGAATATTCTAAAGTTGTTCCTACTAAATATAAAAAACTTTTTTTGTCAACAATAATTTTTACGTTATTCTCTTCAAAAACTTTGTCGTTTTCCTCTTTTTTATTGTCAAAGGTTAAATCGTAAGACAAACCTGAACAACCACCACTTTTTACACCAACTCTTACAAAATCGGTTAACGCGTCAAAGCCATCGTCAGTCATTAACTGTACGACTTTTTTCTTCGCTATGTCTGAAACTTTTATCATATTTTTAAATAGATTAAATCTAAATTGAGCACAAATATACAATATAAGTCCAAGAAAAACGAAGAACTTTCATTGTGAAACCCAATAATTCGATTGCTTTTATTGATTACTCCTGAAAGTTCGGATTATTTATAAATTCTCTATCGGTAAGTGATAACAGGAAGGCTTTTAAATCGCTTTTATCTTGTGAAGATAAGTGAACACCACCTTCGTTTACCCGCTTCATTAAAGGATCTATTGTTGAAGACTTTTGAAGACCTTCAGAATAATGATTGATAACCTCCTCTAAAGTTGCAAACCGACCGTCATGCATATAAGGAGCTGTAAAAGCTAAATTACGAATAGACGGTGATTTAAATTTACCATTATCATTTGGATCTCCTGTTACTGCGCCAAATCCTAAATCTTGAAAAGTACCGTCTAAACCGTTATTGTGAAATGCGTTATCTGTCCAAAGAGGATTGTTATTACTACCATGACAATGAAAACAATCTCCTTTTGCTTCATCCATAAAAACATTGAATCCGTTTTGTTCCTCTTGCGTTAAACTGGTTTCTCCAAGCAGGTATTTATCAAATTTAGAATTCCCAGAAATAAGTGTTCTTTCAAATTGTGCAATCGCTTTTGTAACTAATTTGGCATCTATTTCTGAAGTACCAAAGGCCCGTAAAAATAATGTTGGATATTCTGTACTTTCTTGGAGTTTTTGTACCACTAGATTCCAGTTTGCATGCATCTCTATCGGATTTGAAACAGGCTCTAAAGCTTGTTGTTCTAGTCCAAACTCTTTTCCATCCCATGCAAAACGTTCCTCAAAATTCCAAGCTAAATTAAATAAAGGCATTGTATTTCTTGCGCCAAACTCTCCCTGCACCCCTGCACTAAATTGTTGTTGGTCTGTAAATGCTTTTTTAGGACTGTGGCAAGATGCACAGGCTTGGGTATTATCTCCCGAAAGTTTTTTATCAAAAAAAAGTTTTTTGCCTAAGGCCACTCCTTCTTCGGTTAATGGATTGTCTGCAGGAATTATAGGTGCAATTAATTTATCTGCAAAAAGTGCAGGTATTTTTAGGCTATATGGAACCGGTGTATAGATTTCTTCTTCTTTAGACGAACAAAACGTAAAAAGAAAAAAGGCGAAGAAATATATATATGGTTTTTTCATGTGTTTTTCTTTGTTATTAATTTACCACACCCAAACTAAAAACGGTCTCTCCATTTTCGCGCATCATTTTTTGAGCTTCAAAATTTGGCATTAAAACGGTATTTAACTCATTTAAGTTCCATGTATTCGGATTTTTAAACCATTCTGCAAGGTTCATTTTAATCTCAATTTCAGTAGTATTTGCAACCACTATTGTTCCTAAATTTATCTCAAATGAAGTATCCTCAAATTTTAAATTATCAGAATCTGTTCTGTCTACAGCTCTAATAGTATGGTAGTTAAAACCAGATGCTTCATTGTTGTTATCTATATATTTTCCATCAAACTGCATGAAATGATACCCGCCTCCTAACATCTCTGGAACACTAAAACTTGCAGAATTTAAATCTTGGTAAGTTCCGTCTGTATTGTCTTCATTTGAAAAACCAAACCTAAAAGAGAGGGTGTAGGATTCATCTGTAAGTTCAGGAATCGTGATGGATGTTCCAGCGTTTTCTCCAACATCAATTAAATGATGGTTTTTGGCATCTAACAAACTAATATTAGAAATGAGGTACCGCAGCTTTTCGATACTTAACTGTTCTCCATTTTCGTTTGTAAACTTTATTTCATTAAAATCTTGTGGCGTAATTTGTAATTCATTCCAATGATGTGTAAAGTTTAAGGTTACTGTAGATTGTTCTGGTTGCACACAGCATTCTTTTTTTTCGCTGCAACGAGTTAAAAGCATGAACGTTAAAATTAATAAACAGTATTTTTTTCTCATTTTATTTGAATGATTAACCCATCTGAAAACCCTTTATTTTCAGGAATGTCTCCGTCTTCACTATTACTTTCTCCAACAGCAATAATTGTTTTGTTATTTAGTTCAACAGCATCATACAAAAAATCTATTTCTTTGCCACCAACGGTTTCTTGCCAAACGATATTTCCTTCAGAATCTATTTTAATAATTAAAGCATCATTCTGACCTTGATTATTAAAGTTTGCATCTAAACTCCTTGAGCTTCCAGAAATAATAAACCCATTGTCTTGAGTTCTAGAGATAGAACGACCTACATCAAAACTTGTTCCACCAAATGTTTTTTCCCAAATTAAAACTCCTTCTTGTGATATTTTTAGCATCCACAAATCTGCAGCACCGTTGCTCTTTGAAACGTCTTTATCTGAACTTCTAGTGTCTCCAACAACAATAAAATTACCATCGTTTGTTTGTGTAATTGCGCTAGCTTCATCTATTTCTGAACCTCCAAAATTTTTTTCCCAAACTACTGTTCCGCTCGCTTCAATTTTAAGGATCCAAAAATCATATCCCCCTTTGTTATTTGTAATATCTACATCTGCACTATCGGATGAGCCTGCAATAATAAAGCCATTATCTATTGTTTTTACAACTCCTAAAGGGATGTCTGTAAAAGAACCCCCATAAAACTTACTCCACTCTAAACCTCCAGAATTATTTAGTTTTATCGCCCAGATATCTCCACCCGCATGCCTTTGTGTGCTGCGAGAATCTCCTTGTCCGTTAGATGCTGTAACATCTAAAACCCCAGTTATTAAATACCCGTTATCATTTGTTTCTAACAGCGCTGTGCCGTAATCTGATCCTAAAAAACCGAAATTTTTTTGCCAAGAGAGCGCTCCAGAGCTTGTAAGTTTTAAAAGCCAAAAGTCTTTTGAGCCTGCATTTGAGGTAACATCATTATCTGTACTTTGGCTATATCCTAAAAGAGCGAACCCACCATCTTTAGTTGCAATAATATCCTCACCTCTGTCGTCTTTAGAACCTCCAAAGGTTTTACTCCAAAGAAGTGTATTATCTGCAGAAAATTTAAGTACCCAAAAATCAAAATCTTCGGTTAACTTTGTAGAAATATCTCCATCTTTACTTTGCGTATAGCCTAAAATCACATAGCCGCCGTCTGTTGTGTTTGCAATAGACTTATAGACGTCATTTTTAGAACCACCCATTGTAGTTGCAAAATCTAATTCACCCACAATAATTACCTGTTCTGGGTTAATTACGATATCTTCTTTCGTGCAACTAAAAAAGAAAATGATCCCTAAAATTAATGCATAATTTTTCATTTTAAGAATAAATTATTGAACCACAATTTTCTTAACAAGCATATTATTTATTTGAACGAAATAAACACCTCTTTGAAAGTTCTTTGTTTCTAAAACGTATTTTGATTTATAAACATTTTTCACATCTAAAAGTTTTTTACCTAATACAGAAAATACTTTTATACTTTTTATTGTTTTGTTATTATTTGTGCTAATAGTTGTTTGGGTAGTTGCCGGATTAGGAAATATTGAAAAGTTTATTTCTGTTTTTTCTGCACTTAGGCCAAGTGTGCCACTTTTTCTAACTATAAAAAACCCATTGTTTATGTCGCTTATAATAATATTTCCACTAGGAAAGTAAGGGTATACATTCCAAACACCATTAAATGCAGCCGTATTGTTGTTAGGATATGTATCAAAAAAACCAACTTCTGTGAAGTTTTTATTTTCAATGTCGGAGATATCTATCATTCTAACCCCAGCGGTATAGTTTGCTTGATAATAAATATTATCTTTTACGTAACCATTGTGGTCTATAGCGGTTGTAGCCCCGAAATAATCAAAATGGTATGCTGGATTGTCTAGATCTGTAAAATCAAAAATAATGGTTTTTGTATCATTCCCTTTCCTTTGTTCATCTAGTTCATCACCCAAAATAAAATATTTTAAATCTTCTGTAAACCACCCTTGATGCGCATACTGAACATTGGCGTAACTTATTGTAGAAATTACTAAAGGGTTTGTTTTATCTGTAACATCTGCAATTACAATTTCATTTTCATTACTTCCTATAAGAATTTCTTTATCTGTATAATCTGTATCCGGTCCGTTGTAAGTAATTACTTGGGCATCATGCGAGTAACCTCCTTCACTAAATCCTCCTTCAATTACTGGGTTTAAAGGGTCTTGAATATTTATAAAAATAGCACCAC
>CAJXTJ010000141.1 GCA_913061165.1 uncultured Polaribacter sp. | reverse complement strand
ATGTAGAGAGGTCTCGTGGGCTCGGAGATGTGTATAAGAGACAGTAGTTAAACAGTGCTAGTATTCTATCCATTCCTTCTTTTCTTATCTACTTTCTTTTAAAAATATTAAATTCTCTGAATTTAAACAAGTGTTATTTTTTAAATGATAATATTCTAAATAAATAAACTTTCATTATTAAATTATAGTTTGTTTTTTCTTTCTTTTTAATAATGAAACGAGACAAATACTTCAGTTTTAAAGGTGAAATTATATCAAAAATTGAAAAATTTTATTTTATGAAAAATAGATAGCAAAAAACTTCTGCTAATTCCTTACTTTTGCGAAAGAAAAAACAAACTATAATTTAGATTCAATGAAAACAGTTCAATTTAGACAGGCAATTTGTGAGGCCATGAGTGAAGAAATGCGCAGAGATGAAAGCATTTATTTAATGGGTGAAGAAGTTGCAGAATATAATGGAGCTTATAAAGCTAGTAAAGGAATGTTGGCTGAGTTTGGTGAAAAAAGAGTTATCGATACTCCTATTGCAGAACTTGGGTTTGCAGGTATTGCAATTGGTTCTGCTATGAATGGTAATAGACCTATTGTAGAATATATGACGTTTAATTTCTCTTTGGTTGGAATTGATCAAATTATTAACAATGCGGCAAAAATCAGACAAATGTCAGGTGGTCAGTTTAACTGTCCGATTGTTTTTAGAGGCCCAACAGCTTCTGCAGGACAATTAGGTGCTACGCACTCGCAAGCATTTGAAAACTGGTTTGCAAACACACCAGGTTTAAAGGTTATTGTTCCTTCTAACCCATATGACGCAAAAGGCTTATTAAAAGCAGCAATTAGAGATGATGATCCTGTAATTTTTATGGAATCTGAACAAATGTATGGTGATAAGATGGAGATTCCTGAAGGGGAATACATCATACCTATTGGAGTTGCAGATATTAAAAGAGAAGGTACAGATGTTACCGTTGTTTCTTTTGGAAAAATCATAAAAGAAGCATACAAAGCGGCAGATGAATTGGCTAAAGAAAACATCTCTATTGAAATAATCGATTTAAGAACAGTACGTCCTATGGATCATGCTGCTATTTTAAAGTCGGTAAAGAAAACAAACAGATTGGTTATTTTAGAAGAAGCCTGGCCTTTTGCAAGTGTTGCCTCTGAAATTACATATAGAATTCAGGAAGAAGCATTTGACTTCTTAGATGCACCAATTAAAAGAATTACAACTGCAGATACGCCAGCTCCTTATTCTCCAGTTTTATTTGAAAAATGGATTCCGAATGCAAACGATGTTATAAAAGCTGTTAAAGAAGTATTATACTTATAAGAAACTTTTTATCTAATTAAAAAACCCTTTTTTCTCTTTTGAAAAAAGGGTTTTTTAATTGATATTTATTCCAGACTTTATGCGAAAAGCATTGCGTAAATTCATGATCAATTGTATTGAAAAATTTAATGAATTCATTACTTTTGCAGCAGCTAAAGAAAATCACAAATTTATGAGTCCAAAAGAAAATACAACTTTCGATGTTTTAATTGAAATCCCAAAAGGAAGTAGAAATAAATATGAATATGACTTTGATTTGAATAAAATTCGTTTCGACAGAATGTTATTCTCTTCTATGATGTATCCTGCAGATTATGGTTTTGTACCAGAGACTCTAGCGTTAGATGATGACCCTTTAGATGTTTTAGTTCTAGGGCATGAACCAACGTTTCCTATGTGTGTTATTGAAGTAAAACCAATTGGCGTTTTTCACATGACAGATGAAAAAGGACCCGATGAAAAAATTATTTGTGTACCTATTTCCGACCCTATTTGGAATGACAAAAGTGATATCTCAGATTTGAATCCACATAGATTAAAAGAAATTGAACACTTCTTTAAAGTATATAAAGATTTAGAAAAGAAAAAAGTAGATGTTGGTGGCTGGGGAGACGCTAAAGAAGCTACTGAAATTTTTCATGCATGTGTTGAGAGATACAAACAAAGTGACTACAAGAAGACTGATAAATTTAAGATTTAACAAAAAAAATACCTATATTTTATCAACCTCTTAAAATTAACTTTTTAAGAGGTTTTTTATTTCTGTTTGATTTCATTACATTTACGACCGTTTTAAACTAATTAAAAAAAAATAAAATAATATATGGAATCAATGATGATTTGGATGCCAATTGCAATGGCTGTTTTAGGACTAGTATACATGCTAGTTAAAAAATCTTGGGTAATGAAACAAGATGCAGGTGATGGGAAAATGAAAGAAATTTCTGACCACATTTATGAAGGAGCGCTTGCTTTTTTAAATGCTGAATATCGACTTTTAGCCATTTTTGTAGTTGGAGCAAGTATTGTTTTAGCTGGAATTGCTTTTTATATGGACAGCACCTATTTAATTGTAGTTGCCTTTATTATTGGTGCTATATTTTCTGCTTTTGCAGGAAACATGGGAATGAAAATTGCAACCAAAACAAATGTTAGAACAACACAAGCTGCAAAAACAAGTTTGCCAAATGCATTAAAAGTTTCTTTTGGTGGTGGTACTGTAATGGGTCTTGGTGTTGCTGGTTTAGCAGTATTAGGTTTAACAGCATTCTTTATTGGATTCTATTATCTATTTATGGGTGGTAAATGGACAAGTACCAACGATATGACTGTTGTTCTAGAAGCATTAGCTGGTTTCTCTTTAGGCGCGGAATCTATTGCTTTATTTGCAAGAGTTGGTGGTGGTATATATACAAAAGCTGCTGATGTTGGTGCTGATTTAGCTGGAAAAGTACAAGCAGATATTCCAGAGGATGATCCAAGAAACCCAGCAACTATTGCTGATAATGTGGGAGATAATGTTGGAGATGTTGCAGGTATGGGAGCTGATTTATTTGGTTCTTATGTAGCAACTGTATTAGCTGCGATGGTTTTAGGGAATTATGTAATTAAAGATATGGGAGGTGCAATTCAAGATGCTTTTGGCGGAATTGGACCAATCTTACTACCAATGTCTATTGCTGGTGTAGGTATTATTATTTCTCTTATCGGAACACTTCTAGTAAAAATTTCATCTAATGATGCAAAAGAAGCAGACGTTCAAAAAGCATTAAATATTGGTAACTGGGCATCTATCGCAATGGTTGCTGCAGCATGTTATGGTTTGGTTACCTGGATGTTACCAGAAACAATGCAAATGGATTTCTTTGGTGAAGGTCTTCAAGATATTTCATCAATGAGAGTATTTTATGCGTGTTTAGTTGGTTTAGTTGTGGGTGCAGGAATCTCTGCATTTACAGAATACTACACAGGTTTAGGTTCTAAACCAATTTTAAAAATTGTACAACAGTCTTCTACAGGAGCAGGAACAAATATTATTGCTGGTTTAGCTACTGGTATGATTTCTACGTTCTCTTCTGTATTATTATTTGCTGCTGCAATATGGTCTTCATATGCTTTGGCAGGATTTTACGGAGTTGCTTTGGCTGCCTCTGCAATGATGGCAACTACAGCAATGCAGTTAGCTATTGATGCTTTTGGACCAATTGCGGATAATGCAGGTGGTATTGCAGAAATGAGTGAACAAGATCCTATCGTTAGAGAACGTACAGATATTTTAGATGCTGTTGGTAATACAACTGCTGCAACGGGTAAAGGTTTTGCCATTGCTTCTGCTGCATTAACTTCTTTGGCTTTATTTGCTGCCTATGTAACATTTACAGGAATAGATGGTATTAATATATTTAAAGCACCTGTATTAGCAATGCTATTTGTTGGTGGAATGGTACCCGTTGTATTCTCTGCATTAGCAATGAATGCTGTTGGTAAAGCTGCTATGGAAATGGTAAATGAAGTAGTAAGACAGTTTAAGGAAATTCCAGGAATTATGGAAGGAACTGGAAAACCAGAATACGATAAATGTGTCGCTATTTCTACCAAAGCGTCTTTAAAAGAAATGATGTTACCAGGGATTTTAACGATCGGGTTTCCAATAGTAGTAGTATTAGCAGGTAAGATAGTGTATCAAGAGAATAACATGTTGGTTGCTGAAATGTTAGGTGGTTACATGGCTGGTGTTACTGTAAGTGGTGTACTTTGGGCTATTTTCCAAAACAACGCTGGTGGAGCCTGGGACAACGCTAAGAAATCTTTTGAAGCAGGTGTTGAGATTAATGGTATAATGACCTTTAAAGGATCTGATGCCCACAAAGCTGCTGTAACTGGTGATACTGTTGGTGATCCATTTAAAGATACATCTGGTCCATCAATGAATATATTAATTAAACTAACTTGTCTTATTGGTTTAGTAATTGCTCCAATCTTAGGAGGTCATAGTGCTGAAGAAGGTTTAGCTATGAATGAAAATGTTGAAGTCATCAAAGAAATTTCAGTAGAAACTCAAGGTGAAAAAACTTTAGATAACACAGCAAAAGCAAAAGTGATGACGAAAACCAAAATTGGTGATGGAGAAACTGTAATTCACGAAAAGACTTTTGAAGGCAACTTAGATGAGGTGACAAAGAAAGCTGAAACTTATGTAAAAGAGGAAAAAGACAAGCATTAGAGTGTTATTGATAAATTATTTTAAAAAGCACCTTTTTTAAGGTGCTTTTTCTTTTACAATATGTTAACCTAGAGCTAACAGTCTAGCAGCCATTGGGTAGTAATTTTATGGAAATTTAATTAATCCAACAAAAAAATTAAATCCAATGAAAAACTTTTACTTTGAAAAAATCAAGTTTTTAACTATGATTTTTTTTATGTTTTTTGGTTCAACAGTGGTTGCCCAAAACTTCGAATTACAATTATTGCACTACTCTGACGTGGACGGCAACGAGGAGAGTGCCCTCGACTCAGTAGACGAGTTCTCTGCCTTGGTAGATTTTTTCCAAAACGACCCAACTTACGTTAACAGTACACTTACGGTGACCTCTGGCGACCTTATTATTCCTGGTCCTCGCTTCTATGCTGCCGAGAATACAGCGGTACGTTCGCTCTCTGGTAGCAATGAGCCTGGTCATTTGGACATTGCTTTTGCCAACGCTTTTAGTGTTGATGCTTCTGCTTTTGGTAACCACGAGTTTGACCAAGGACCTAGCGAGCTATTCGAAGCTGCTTTCAGCAGTGAGACATTCAATAGTGTAAGTTTTCCTGGATCTGCATTTCCATGGCTCTCTACAAATATAGACTTCAATGCAGATGAGGATTTCTCTGGTGTTATGGGTACCTGTCTCTTATACACATCTGACGCTGCCGACGACTCCTTACGTGTAGATC
>CAJXTJ010000140.1 GCA_913061165.1 uncultured Polaribacter sp. | reverse complement strand
TTGCCGTAAATTCATAAATTACAATTTAAAAATTTATGAATTTAGGGCTTATTTTAGTTTTTATTTTAACCTTTCTCCTTTAAAATAGTAATCTTAAAATTATAGGAAAGTACCACTAGTGTAAAAATAATTAGATGTAAAGTTTTATTAAAAATATAGATTGATGCCTATTGCAGTGCTAAAAATAGCATTTAGTCCAATTTCCTTGGATGTAATCGCAGACCATAAATAGGTCTCTACGGTTCCTAATTCATAATAGAAGTCGATACCTTTTATTCTTTTAGAAATCCCAAAACCTTTATGCACTAAAACTCCTATAAACAGGGTAAAATGAATTGCACTGGAAACATAATAGCCTTTAGGATATTTATCAGGAAGTACAAGAAAAGAATTATTTCCTGTTTCCAAACTTCCTGTAAATCCAGCAATTGGAGATACGGTATAGTTCCCTATTTTTTTTCTATAAAGGGGAAATGTATTCTTAATACTAATTAAATGTATTTCATTTGCTTTCGAAATTGACACGGGTACATAACCATATAATAATTCTGTATACAATACCTTGTTAAAAAGCTGATACCCCACTCCAACAGAAAGCAACCCTAAATTTCCTGCAAATTGCATTTTTGCATAGTCTGGCTCATACCATGCTTTCTCCTTTGCTTTGTCTTGAATTAAAATAGCATCTTGTGCAAAAGTATTGGAGAAGAATAGTAGTGCAACGAATGGTAATAGTATCCTTTTAATTTTCATTTTATTTATAGTTTTATCAATTCTATTTCAAAAGATTCATTTTGTACACTTACAATAGCATAGGATGGTGCTTTATTTGGTGCAGGTACTGTTAAATAATTTACGGCGTCTCCATAAAAATTGTCATAAAGAAAACTATGCGTGTGCCCATGAATTGATAAAGGAACATTATTTGCTTGCATTAATGATTGATATTTTTGCTCCATTTCCGGACCGAATTGATCTCCAAAAGGAGGAATATGAGCAATTACAAACACGTTTTTAAATAAATTGTTACTACTTAATTCTTTTGATAACCAATCAAAATCAGGATTTTTTTTACTTTCCCAAACGATGTCATCAAAAAATTTAAACTTATTTTCATTAAATTTAAAAGAGTAATTATAGTCACCAAACATTTTCATGTAGATTTCACCTCCGTTTGAATTATAATCGTGGTTCCCAATAACTGTTAGATAAGGCTTCTGAAGGTTTTCCATTAGACCATAAAAAAGCTCGTATTCTTTTAATAGTCCTTGTTCGGCAAGATCGCCACCAAAGATTACAAATGAAATGTCCTCATTTTTATTTATATCATCAAGAACTGTATTAAAATTAGTATAAAAAATATGACTATCGGTAACAACAGCAAATTTAAAATCACTAGATTCTATTTGAATCTCTTTTATTAATTGTAAGTTTTTAGCTGTTGTATTTTTTTGTGCTGTTTTTACACTTGCTTCATAAACGCTGTATTCAAAAAAATTATCGCAGTTCGTAAAAGTTAATGTAATAGCAAATAATACTGTAATTTTTAAAAAATTCATTTGTTTTTGTAGGGGTTAAGGAAAATTATTAGTGTGATAGTCGACAAAAAAATAGAACCTTACAGTTATAAAAAAAGATTATTAGTTTGAATGATGAAAAGCATCAATCTAAATTTAAAGTTGATAACATCCATCATTTAGTAATTGAAGAAGTATACTTTAAAAAAACTGTCAAAATACTCGTAATCAATTTATAGCAGGAACAAACAAACAAACAAACAAACAAACAAACAAACAAACAAACAAACAAACTAGATTTAGGGAAACAACATATACATGTTGGTAGTATTTATATAAAATTAAAGTAATATACCCAAAGAATTAGTATTCAACAAAAAAGCAGCTATTTTAAGATAGCTGCTTTTTTGTACTTTAATAAAACTTTGATAAACCTAATTTAATTTTGGCTTTTTAAAATATTTAAAAGGAACAAATAACATTCCAAAACATTGGCTATCCTTTTTCCCCATATTCTTATGATGAATTTTATGAGCCTTTCTTAATCCCTTTAAATATGGATTATTGGTGTTTTTAAACCATTTAAAACGTTGATGAATTAAGACATCATGAATTGTAAAATAGGCAATTCCGTAACACATAATACCCAATCCGATAAAAAGTAAAAAGGTATATTCTGTGTTGCTTCCAAAATAAAATAATGCCATACTGGGTACTGCAAATATTGCAAAAAACAAATCATTTTTTTCAAACCCATCATATTTTGGTTGATGATGATCTTCATGTAAAAACCATCCAAAACCGTGCATTACATATTTGTGCGTAAACCAGCTTACACCTTCCATAATAATAAAAACTCCCAAAGTAATTAGAGCAAACATCATTTTTAAATCATTTTTAATTTATACTTTACGTAACTTCTAGCTAATAAATTTAATTTCATTGGGTCAGAGATTCGAATTCTCGTATCCATAATTTCTTCTGAAGGTACTTTATTTAATTTCTTTAATAGCCTTCTGTAATATCTATATGCCATGTAAACTCCGAACTTTGCCTCTACTGGTAATTTTAAAATTCCATTTTTAAATGCAAAATCAAAATCAGCTTCAATCTCATCAATAATTAGTTGTTTAGAAACAGTATCTAGTTTTCCCAAATCTATATTTGGAAAGTAAGATCTATTTAAAACTTCATAATCATCCTTTAAATCTCTTAAGAAATTTACTTTTTGAAATGCAGAACCTAAACGCATTGCTGCATCTTTTAATGCATCAAACATAACATCATTACCATTTACAAAAACTTTTAGACACATTAACCCCACCACATCAGCAGAACCATAGATATATTCATCATACTCTTCTTTCGTAGAATATTCAGTTTTAAATAAATCTGCTTTCATACTTTTTAAGAATGCTTGCACCATTTCATCTGGTATCTTGTATCTATTTACAGTTTGTTGGAATGAATTTAAAATAGGATTTAAACTAATACCCTGCTCTTTTGCCATGTAATAATCACGCTCAAAATGAGTCATTAATAATTCCTTGTCATACTCATGAAAAGTATCTACAATTTCATCTGCAAAACGAACAAAACCATAAATATTATAAATATCTGTTCTTATTTTTGGAGATAAGGTCTGCACGGCCATTGAAAAAGAAGTACTATACTTTTCAGTAACTAGCTTGCTGCAATCATTAGAAACAGTGTCAAATAACTCTTTCATATTCCTCTAAAGTTTATTTTTTTTAATTAATTCTGATGCTATTTTTCCTGAAATTAAAGCTGGTGGCACCCCTGGACCAGGAACAGTTAATTGTCCTGTAAAGTATAAGTTATTTACTTTGCTACTTTTAATACTCGGTCTTAAAAAAGCAGTTTGCAGCAATGTATTCGCCATTCCGTATGCATTTCCTTTATAAGAATTGTATTCTTTTTTAAAGTCTTTTACACAAAAAGATCTTTTAAAAATAACACTACTTTTAACTTCTTGATTTGTTAATTTTTCAAATCTATCTAATATCTTATGAAAATACGATTCTCTTAATTCTTCGGTATCTTCAATTCCTGGTGCTAATGGAATTAAGAAAAACCCTGCTTCTTTGCCTTCAGGTGCAGAAGTCTTATCTGTCATCGAAGTAAAGTTCGCATAAAAAAGCGGGTTTGTTGGCCACTTAGGATTGTCATAAATTTCTTCTGCATGCAAATCGAAATCTGTATCAAAAAATAAAGTATGGTGACTTGCATTTTCTATTTTCTTGTCAAAACCAACATAAAATAACAAAGACGAAGGTGCAAATGTCTTTGTATTCCAATATTTTTCTGAGTATTGTCTTAAACCTTCATCCAGCAATGTTTCTGTGTGATGATAATCCGCGCCACTTAAAACCAACGTAGTTTCAATCGTTTTTCCATTTACTAACAAACCAGAAACATTGCTTTTTTTGTCTGTTAATATTTTTTCTACATTAGCATTTACTTCAAAATTTACACCTAATGAAGTTGCTAAAGAAACCATGCCTTCAATTACCTGATACATTCCACCTCTTGGGTGCCAAGTACCTAAACCAAAATCTGCATAATTCATAAAATTATAAAAAGCTGGTGTATTGCTTGGCTTTGCTCCTAAAAATAATACAGGAAACTCTAAAATTTTAATTAATTTATTGCTTTTTATATTTTTTCTTACTTGTTTTCTAATGGTAGAAAAAAATTGAGTTACCCTTGCAATTGTTGTTGTTGTAATTAGTTCTATTGGAGAAATACCGGGTTTATATACTAAATCTAAAATTGCTGTTTCATAATTTGATTTAGCAGAGTCTAAAAAGGATTTTAAATGCTTTGCACTTCCTTTTTCTTCTGCCTCAAACATCTTGTAAATATCCTCTAAATTTTCAGAAATTTTTAAGGAAGAATTTTCACCAAAATAAACCTCGTAACCCGGACTTAATTTATCTAGAACATAATAATCTGAAGGTTTTTTACCAAAATCTGCAAAAAAACGTTCAAAGACATCTGGCATCCAGTACCAAGAAGGACCTAAATCGAATGTAAAACCATCTTTTTTATATTGTCTTGCTCTTCCTCCTAAAGTATCATTTTTTTCTAAAACAGTAACGCTGTATCCTTCTTTTGCTAAATAACAAGAAGCCGACAACGCAGAGAAACCAGAACCTATAATGTAAATGTGTTTTTTCATTAAATATATTTGTTTAACAAAGGTACCAAAAAACTAAACAAATTTAAATATAAAATAAATTATATGACTTTTAATATATCTGTAATACTATCAAAGAAAGAAATATTAGATTTGTAGTCTTTAGTTCTTAATAAAGAGGTTCTTCTACCAATAGCAATAAACTCATGGTTAGAAGTTTCTAGAAGTCCTTCAACCTGATTAAAATAATCTTCTATTTTATCTTTATAAGGTTGCACAGTTAATGATGTTACAAAACACAAATTTTCATTATAATCAAAAAAACTTTTTAAATTATCTAATGGCAAATTCTGACCAAGGTAAATAGTCTTATTTCCTTTTAAAAGTAATTCATAGTTTAGATATAACAAACCTAAATCATGGATTTCATTCTCTGGTAAAAACAATACATATGTTTTGTTTGATTTGTTAACAATAGGTTCTATAAATTCTGTATTCGAATGAATTTTTTGCGCTATTAAATTAGACACAAAATGCTCATGAGCAGGCAGGATAGTATCTGTTTGCCATAATAATCCAATATGATTTAAAACTGTCTCTTATACACATCTGACGCTGCCG
>CAJXTJ010000139.1 GCA_913061165.1 uncultured Polaribacter sp. | reverse complement strand
CTACACGTAAGGAGTCGTCGGCAGCGTCAGATGTGTATAAGAGACAGTTTCTAAGGAGCGGGACTTGAGTTTACGTCTACTTTGACCTATTTGGTCTTTAAGCTCTAATACCTTCATCCTCGATTAGGATATTAGAATTTACTTACATATTATTAATTGTGTTAAGTCATTATTTTTTTGTTTATTCATTTTACTTCTTTTCTGGTCGAAGTTTTAACCTTTATTTATGCAATAGTAAATGTTTTAATTGCAGCCTATCTTCAATTTAAAAATAAAGTTGACTTTTTGACTTAGTCAGTAGGTCAAGTTTTTCTATAATGTATTGGGTGTAGGTCATATTGCACATTAAATTCTAAAAACAACAGGCACGAAATTACGAAATATTCACTCATTTTTTGAAGCCATTTTTTTGACTCTAAATAGTTCTATTTCTCTAATTTAAAGAAATCGGGTTTCAGTATATCTTCTTTTATTTTTTTAATACTTGCATCAGGGATTCTTTCTCCCCTCTTAAAACCTCCTAAAATTTTACTAGAGTTTGTAAATGGAACATATTCATCTTTTATTGAATATTTAAAACTATATTCAATAACCTTTGCAATATCTCTGTCCTCCAACCATTGAATAACGTTATTCTTTCGAAGTAAATGAAAAAATAGAAGAACACTAGAATTCGACCAATTAAAGCTAATTTTTTCTTTAAAATTTGGATTCGGATCTTTTAAGTAATCGTTGACGTGTTCTTCAAGCTTATCAAGTTCTAATTGTAATCCTGCGATTATATCTACTGAAAGATATTCAGCTAGACCAACTGCCTCAGAATATTCTCTTTTCTTTGAAATATACTTTTTAGTAAAATTGTTTAGTGCATTATCAGAATATATTGCCTTATCCCTAATTTCTTTTTGAAACTTTAAAAATTGCTTCTCAGCTAACTTAAAAACTTCTTTATGAACAAAATCTTCATCAAATTTTAAATTCTTATAGTTTTCTGTCCCTGAAAACACATCAAAAGATTTATAAGTGATTAAAGGGTTATCTAAAGGTTCCTTAATTTCTTCCGTATAAGAATTATCATCGAATGATAAAAAATATTTTTGTAATTGACAGTAAGATTTTTTCGTGAAAAAATGATGGAATTGTATATAGGAAGGATTCATATTTAAAAAATTGCACTATTAGATTAAAGTTAAAAAGTAAATTTAGAAATCTAAAACCTATAGTGCAATTAATATTTGTAAGCTTAACTCTTTTCAGTGGTTTTTTGATAGAGGAGAAACCGTCTCAAAAGGTAATACAGCATAACTCCTTATTTAATTTTATAGCTAAAAGCTACTCTTCTACCAAAATATCAAAATGATAGTAGAAGTAAGCCCTACCGTTTATCACAAAAACAGTAATAAAATCTTGGGTAACTTTAACTTCTTGGACCCAAACAATTTCTAATTGCTTTAAATCACCAATAGCGTGTTTTACTTGTACTCTAAAAGGACAAAAGAGTAGTTTTAATAGATTGTTCCAAGTCACCACATACAATTGTTTAGGCGAGCTATACTTTAGCAGTTCAGCTAATTCTCTTTTATCCATAAGTTAATCTTTTATAAAAATTGATTACTAGCTTTTTTAAATTTTAGCTATGATATTAATTAGAGATAAACCAATTGTAAGAGTCATTTTTAATAGAACCGCCTATGTTTTGTATTAACTCATAGGCGTTTACATTCCGTTCTAGATTACTATCAATGTAACTACTCTTGTTTGCTTCAGTCATTAAATTGTAAAGATTCCAAAGGTTAATATTGCCGTTTTGTTCTCTATGAAAGTTAGCATCACCATAATAGTTTTTCACTACAGTATTAAGCTGTCCATCATTAAATTCTATTGGAAATATCATTTTTTTTTCTTCTTTAGCTAAATGTTGATACATTCTACATTTACCAATAAAATGAGCAAACTGCCTTTCTGATAATTGATATTTTGGCATTTCTCTCATTAACTCTAAATGGCTTTCTTGATTATAGGAAGAAAATAGATCAGCTATCTGATCTTCCAGCTCATTAATTGAAAATACCCTTACTTCATTAGAAAAGCCATCCGTGCTAATACATAGGTTAGTACAGACCATATTTTTAAAACCAATAAAAACTTTAAACTTTTCTAATGACTTTTTAGAATAGAGGTTTTCTTGATTATATGCCCTAATTCCACCTATGGATAAACAAATTTGATTTCCATTAATAGTTTGGGTAATTTGTGGAATATCTATTAAAAAGGCACAACGCTCATAATAAAGAGTTTTCTCGTGGTCTAATAGTTCCTTGGCTGGTTTCCCGATTGCTGAAGGTATTCTCCCTTTAACAATATGACTCACCCTAATTTCAGGTTCTGCAACCTTTTGATTAGGAAATAAAGCTCTTGCAACCTCCATTGTCCTATCGATAAACTGAAAATGACTTATTGTGCTTTCATTGTCTTTTGAAAAGACAGGAATAATACAATCCTTCTTTAGATGGCTAAGAGCGACCTTTTGCGTATTTGCTTCAATGAAGTTGCTCGCTTTGGTATTCACTATTTCTATTTCCTCCTGAATCATTTCTGAAGGGTTGTGGTTAGTTATTAATTCCATTTGTTTCTGTTTTTTGTGGTTCAATAATATTTTCTTTTGAAACTATTTGAGAGTCTGCTTCAATCTCCTCTTTCCTTTTTAAGATTACAGGATGGATTTGCTTCTGAAGGCTTGGATACTTTTTATAAATTTCACGAAGTCCTTCAATGGTAGTGCATTTTTCAATTTCCTTAAAGGCTATTTTAGTTGAAACACCTTCATTGCACCATTGCATTAATTTTCTGCCAGTAGCCTTGTTTATAACAAATTCAGGTTTATCCATAAAAAGACCTGTCCTATCTTTAGATGCTCTAGCAAGATGCTTGTCATTTATTAATTCGAAGTTTACAGTAAGCTCGTATTCATAGCCTTCGCGCGTAATTTCCTTAGTACCGTGTTTAACAACTTTAGTACGTCCATTCATATCACTATCAAGAGAGTAATCTACTTTTCTTCTAGTGGTAGTGATAATATGAAGTGATGATTGAAGGATTGCATCTATAAAAGCTTGATGTCTAGGACTAACTTTACTCCAGTCCTGAAATCTTCCACCTAAACTTTCGTGAATTTGTAAACACCCCCCTTTACCACGCCATTCGTGCGTTATGCTGTCTATGACAATAACCTCAACAGAAGCTTTTTCACAGACCTTAATAGCTTCTATATATCTTTCTGGACTATAGGGCTCATCTAATGTTAAAACATTGAAATCACCCAAGTGTGAGTATAAACTTGCACTATTGTTTTCTGTGTCGATTATGGCAATTTTTGACCAGTCATTGGTTATTCCATATGCTAATAATAGAGAGCTATATGATTTACCATACCCACTTGGTCCACTTAAGCCTATTCTCAATTTTACCTGATGGCGTTGTGCTTGCTTTAGTTTCATAATTTTTAATTTTATGATTTATAATTATTTTCATTAGTTCATATCATAAAAAAAAGAGCCTCCATTTCTGGAAGCCCTTTCGTTTATTTAATAGTTGTTTAATAGCCTCTAAGCCACCAACTCTGTTTCTATTACATTATCACTGACTATTTGATCTTCAGTATCAACATATTCGTATCTATGAGAAAGTGATATGACTTCCCCAGTATCTTCAACTGTGTATTCATAAGGATCTGTTTGAACTTTTTTAACCTCGCCTGGGAGTTGTTTTCCAATAAGCATTTTGCAAGTTACCTCATCAAAAGTTGAGCTTACCCTAGCTTTGCGAGCGGTTAAATAAGTTGTTCCTGTTGTTTGGCTTTTCACAGCCTCAACCCCTCCTTGAACTACCAAGATGTTAAATTTAGTTCCATCTTCGCGTTCGTAATTTTTGTAATCTACAATTGTAACCATAGTTTTTGTAATTTTTAGATTAATAATAAGTTACCACGGGGGTATCCCGCAAAGTTAAAAAGGAGTGGGGGTTGCCTTTTAGGTTACTTCGCTTTCTTATAAATAAAATGAATCAAAAAAAATGAAAAAAATTAATTTTTAATTAATAAAATGATTACAGCTATTATTATGATGATAAATAGAATCATTTCTCCCGGACCTGCACTTGTAGTAAGATGTTTCAATAGTGAAGCTCCACCACTTATAAACTCAAAAGCCAAAAAGATTCCTGCAATTAAAGCTATGACACCTATTATACAGCCCTTGGAATTATCTTTATTTTTCATATTTAAAACTTTAAACATATAAATTGTTCATTCAGTAGACTTGAATTTTCTGTGACAGTATCACCTTTCAATTCACCATCGAGACGGAAGTAGAAACCTTTTAATTTATTAGACTTGAGTAGTTCATAGCTTAACTTTAAGTGAATCTTATTTTAAAATGGCATCCCGATGGCATCATCTTCAATTGGCGTATTTTTACACTGCTCGAAGATGTACTGGTCTTGAGTTTCAGTAATTACATATCTACCTACAACATAATCGCTTTCTGAATCAAAGAAAGTATAAACAGGTGCGTCTGGATAACAGGATTTGCACTTACTTACTTGATATTTTAAAGATTTTATATTTCTGTCCTTTAGCTGGATAAATAATATATCCAATTTATGAATTAACTCATCTTTAAATTCCCAAGAAATGAGCTTATTATTAGGTATGTTTTTCAAAAGACTGCTGTCTAAATTAGACATTGAATCTATAATCTTTTGTCTAAAATATTTTTTCTCTAATTTATCCAATATAAACTTGTATCATATTCGAATTGTCGGCAATTATTAAATAATTACTATTTCTATAATATTCAATTTAGTAGAAACCCAATAGATGTTATCATTATAAATGCAAGTATAGTTAACATACATCCCGAAGAATTTTGACCTTTTTTTACATAATTATGCTTTAGAGCAATATATTCTTCTTTCCCAAAATGTGCCATCGTAGTCTTAAAAATACCATCATTCCACTCCTTATTAGATAAGTCTTCATAAAAAACATCTGTACTTGTTTGTACTATTGTTTTAAAACCTAGCATTGTGACTAAACTAAACTTAACACCTCCATCTGGCATTCTATCTAATTCGTAATAATCAAACCCTTTTTTAAAATTTGGTAGAGGTATAAAATATGACAGTTTTTTAGAATCATTTGAGGCCAATACGGGATGTTTATCATTAATGAAAAAATCTAATTGGGTCAGGAACTGTCTCTTATACACATCTCCGAGCCCACGAGACCTCTCTACATCTCG
>CAJXTJ010000138.1 GCA_913061165.1 uncultured Polaribacter sp. | reverse complement strand
CACTAGTACTTCTAGAAGAAATTGTAAACTCTTTGTTTGTAACCGGATTTGGGTACGTTGCAAAACCTTCAATAGTATTATTTTTCACAGATGCAGTGGTATTGTTAAAAAATGATAAATCATCATAATAAACGGTTGCCCCACCATACGTTCTTAACTCAAAATAAAGCTTAGTCACCTCTGCTGGCGCAGTAACAGTAACCTCGTATTTAGTCCAAGCACCACCATTATTATCTAAATAACCACTACTTGAACCGCCTCTTAATGCATCATTCGTAGCAGCATCAGTTACACTGCTTCCTGCAGCGTTTTTCCAATAAGACCAAATCCTAGCATCACTTCCATCATCTTCTATAACTTTATACCAAAGAGTTATAGTATAACTATTTCCTGCGATAACACCTTCAATAGTTTGACCTAAATCTTTTGTCCCGCCTACGTGCATCGCCGAGAAAGAACCTCCATGAGTTTCAGTAGATTCTTTAGTTGTATTCTCTACCTTCGTCCAACCGGTTGGAGTTGTGTCATCATCCCAATTTTCGAAGTCTCCATTCACTAACATCTCCTGCCCAAAAGAAGCTCCAGTCAAACAAAGTGTCATTAATAAAATAAAAATGTAATTTTTTTTCATATAGCAAATATTTTAAATTAGTTCATATCAAAATTACGAAATTTTTATATAAATAGACATTATATTAAAATTAATTTACTGTTAACATCTAATTATTAGATAAATACTAAAATATAGCTGTTTTAAGCACCCTATTATATGTATATGTTAATTTAGCATTAAACAATTGTAAACTAAATAAATCTATTGGTAATTAAATTATATCTTTCGGTTTAAATTGCTATTTTTGATACTTATCTTTTAAATAAATCATGAATAAAAACGATATTAAAATCTTGTTGGTTGATGATGAACCAGATATTATAGAAATTGTTAGTTACAATCTTAAAAGTGAGGGCTATCAAATTTTTACTGCTACAAATGGCTTAGAAGCTGTAACATCTGCTAAAAAAAATAGTCCACATTTGATTTTGTTAGATATTATGATGCCAAAAATGGATGGTATTGAAGCTTGTGAGAAAATTAGAAAAATAAGTTCTTTAGAAAATGTAATTATTTCTTTTTTAACCGCAAGAGGAGAAGATTATTCGCAGGTTGCTGGATTTGAAGCAGGTGCAGATGATTATATTACAAAACCTATTAAACCAAAAGTTTTAGTTAGTAAAGTTAAGTCGCTATTAAGAAGATTAAAATCTGCAAAGGAAAGTGAAGAAACGTATACTGTTGGAGATATTATTATTGACAGAGAAGAATATGTTGTTTATAAAGCGGGTGTTAAAATATCTTTACCAAGAAAAGAGTTTGAACTGTTTTCTTTATTAACCTCTAAACCGGGAAAAGTATTTAAGAGAGAGGTTATTTTAGATACCGTTTGGGGAAATGAAGTTGTTGTAGGGGGAAGAACGATAGATGTTCATATTAGAAAATTAAGAGAAAAAATTGGTGACGACCATTTTAAAACTGTAAAAGGTGTTGGCTATAAGTTTGTGCTATTAGACGCAGATAAATAAATTTACTTTTATGAAAATTAAAAAAACGTATTCTTATGCGCTTTGGTCTGCAATTTACATCACTTTAATAGCTGGAGTATTTGCCGCAATTTGGTACTTTTTTATTTTAAAAAAAATAAGTTTTAGTGCCATTCTAATTTCTATTGTAGTACTTTTTATTATTTCATTCTTTATTATACAATATAGAGCAGAACATTTTATTTATAGAAGGTTGAAAAAGATTTATGAAGATGTTTCTATTCTAGATGTAAACGATTTAAAGAAGGACTCTGTTACTACAGATATAGAACAGCTTTCTAATAAGATGCAAACTTACGCAGAAGGAAAAGAGCTAGAAATAAAGAGTTTAACGGAGCGGGATTCTTTTAGAAGAGATTTTTTAGGAAATGTTGCACATGAATTAAAAACGCCTCTTTTTACGGTGCAAGGGTATATACTTACACTACTTGAAGGCGGAATGGATGATAAGAACATTCGTTTAAAATATTTAGAACGCGCCAATAAAGGTGTCGAAAGATTGGTTGCAGTAACCAAGGATTTAGATATGATTGCCAAATTAGAAACCGACGGTTTAAAAATAGATAAAGAAGTTTTTAACATTCTAGAAATCATTCAAAATGTTTTTGATTTGGTTGAAATGAAAGCAAAAAAGAGGAATATTATTCTAAAATTTGATCGTATTTATGAATTTCCTATTTTCGTAATTGGAGATATTGAAAAGACAGAACAAGTGCTAATTAATCTGGTTGTAAACTCTATTAAATATGGGAAACCAGGCGGTACAACTATTGTTACTGCAGATGATTATGACCATAATAAGTTTGTAATTCGAGTTATAGATAATGGTGAAGGAATTAAACAACAGCATTTCCCTCGTTTATTCGAACGCTTTTATAGAGTAGATCAAAGCAGATCTAGAGAACAAGGTGGTTCTGGTTTAGGCTTGTCTATTGTAAAGCATATTGTTGAAGCCCACCAACAAAATGTTTTACTAAAAAGTACTTTTGGTAAAGGATCTGAATTTTCATTTACCATGGAAAAAGCAAAATAGAATATTTTTTATACTAAATCAAAACCAATGTCTTTTCTGTAATTCATTTGATCGAAATGAATTTTATCAATACTTCTGTACGTTTTTTCCAAAGCCTCTTCAATTGTATCTCCAAAAGAAGTTACTGCCATAACTCTACCGCCATTTGTAACTACTTTATGTTCTAAAGTAGTAGTTCCAGCATGAAAAATAATAGATTCCTTTATGTTCTCGAAACCTTTAATTTCTTTATTTTTTTCATATGCTTCGGGATAACCACCAGAAACTAACATAATTGTAGTTGCAGTCTTATCTGTTACCGAAAAAGACTTTTCATGTAAGTTTTGATGCGCAACACCTTCGAATAAATCAAATAAATCTGAGGTTATTCTTGGCAATACTGCTTCGGTTTCAGGATCTCCCATTCTAACATTGTATTCTACTACAGACGGATTTCCATTGTTATTCATTAATCCAATAAAAATAAAACCTCTATAATCAATTCCATCTTTTTGTAAACCTGCAATTGTCGGTTTTACCACCAATTCTTCCACTTTATTTAAAAAAGTTGCATCCGCAAACGGTACAGGAGAAATAGCGCCCATTCCACCAGTATTTAAACCTAGATCTCCTTCTCCAATTCTTTTATAATCCTTTGCTGAAGGTAATATTTTATAGCTTTTACCGTCTGTTAAAACAAAAACAGACAATTCTATTCCTTTTAAAAATTCTTCGATTACAACCGTTGTAGAAGCCTTACCAAACTTCTCATTAGAAACCATGTCTTCTAACTCAGCTTTTGCTTCTTCTAAAGAATTTAAAATTAGGACTCCTTTTCCGGCAGCCAAACCGTCTGCCTTTAAAACATAAGGTGGTTCTAGAGTCTCTAAGAACGTAAAACCAGCTTCTAAATTTTCCTTTGTAAATGATTGATAGCGTGCGGTAGGAACACCGTGTTTTTGCATAAACTGTTTAGAAAAGTCTTTACTTCCTTCTAGTAATGCACCATCTTTTTTAGGACCAATTACAGGAATATTTTTCAAATCTACATCTGCTAAAAAGAAATCATGAACACCTTCTACTAAAGGAACTTCTGGACCTACAACAACCATTTTAATATTATTCTCTAAAACAATTTTCTTTACTGCTTCAAAATCTGAAAGATCTACACTAATATTTTTGGCTATTTTGTTAGTTCCTGCATTTCCTGGCGCTACAAATAGTTGCTTAACTTTACTACTTTCACTCAATTTTAATGCAAAAGCATGCTCTCTACCTCCAGAACCTAAAATAAGAATATTCATTATGTTGTTGTTGAATTGTTGTTATTGCAAATATATTTTAAATTCTTTGGATTCCGGCTTTAGAATAAGATACATTTAAAAGAAACTCCTAATCAAGTGTAGTCTACTTTTTTTTTAATTAAAACCCCACTTTAAAAAGTATTTTATTGCAGATGAAGCATGTATAATAAATAATTTTATGCTTCTTGAAGAACCTTGTTCATGATGATGTATAATTTCTACTTTAGGATAATACAGTTTCTTTTTTCCAATTTCATCAATTCTTCTGCAAATATCTGCGTCTTCCATATATAAAAAGAAACGCTCATCAAAACCTTTCAAATTTAATAAATCAGTAGTTTTAAAAAGCATAAAACAACCATGAATAAAATCGGGATAAAATGGTTTTTGTAAATCCCTATATCTATACTCTCTATTAAAAAAATGCACTTTTGAAATTTTTAATTTTCTGTTAAGTAAACCGAATAAAGTTGGGTGTTTTCTGCAAATATATTGGAGTTTTATACTCGGGTACTGTACTTTTGGAGTCACAAAAGCAACATTAGGGTTTTCATGTAACGCTGCAATTAAAGAAGAAATTACTCCCGGAGAAAAGACAATATCTGGATTTAAAATTAAATGAAAATTAGAACTTATTTTATTTAGAACAAGGTTGTGAGCTGCTCCAAAACCAATGTTTTTTCCTACAAATAGATATTCTATTTCTGGAGATTTAAAGAATACTTCTAATTTATTAGAATTAGAATTATCAATGAGATAAAGTTTCTTTTTTATAGAGGTATTTAAAAATGAATTAACTGTTTTTTTCAGTACCTCTAGGTCATTATTAAATAAAACAATCGCAGCCGTTATCATTATTAATATGCTTTTTCTTCTCCTCTAAATATATTTAACACAGTCTGTAAAATAATTTTAATATCTAAGAAAAAAGACCAGTTTTCAATATAAAAGATATCTAAACGGACTCTGTTCTTAATATCTGATCTCTTTTTTATTTCTCCCCGATACCCACCTATTTGGGCTAAACCCGTAATCCCTGGCTTTACAATATGTCTTTTTAAATAATTATCTACATCCTTTTGATATTCTAAAGATAAAGTCTCTAAATGCGGCCTAGGGCCAACCACACTCATATCTCCCAATAAAACATTTAAAAATTGAGGCAACTCATCCATACTTGTTTTTCTTAAAAAAGCGCCCACTTTTGTTACTCTTATATCATTTTTAGCAGCATGAATTTCATTTGATTGTTTATTCATTCTCATAGATCTAAACTTGTAACAAGTAAATTCTTTACCATTAAGACCCTCTCTACCTTGTTTAAAAACTAAAGGCCCTTCAGACTCAAGTTTTACTATTACCCAAAGAATTGGTATTAGCCATGAAAGAATAAAAAGGCAAACAA
>CAJXTJ010000137.1 GCA_913061165.1 uncultured Polaribacter sp. | reverse complement strand
CTTCATCAATAATTAAGGAAGAAGCAATTGCTTTTTTTAAATCTCTTTTTCTATTATTGCTAAAACCAGCAATTAATGCTTCTGAAGTTTTATTTAAAGCTAAAACATAATTATTTTTTTTAACCAATTTTTCGCCATCGATATTATTTTCCGCATTTAATTGTAATGAAATTCTAAAGAATTTATTTGGTATATTTTGTATAAAATCTAAAACTAATTCTTTTGATATTTTCTTTCTTGCAAAAACACCTAATTGCTGACAAAAAAAAGGTTGCGTGACATATTTTATAAAATATTTCTGTTTCCAAGGAACAGGCATTACCGCCTCGTAATCATTCAAAACCAAAACATCCCAATTATCTGCAACAATATCTAAATACCAAGAAAATGCATAAATTCTACTTTGTGTAGAGTTCTCTATACAGTCATTGTACTTTGCAACCTCTAAATCTTCTCTTTTAACGTAGTGTATCATCTTAAGAAATTGCAATTTTTATCATAGATTCATACAATCGCTTCCACCCTTTCCAACGCAAGTGATTGCTTAAACTTTCATTATGAAATAAAGTAATAAAAGTACCATTTACGGCTTTTACCTCATTTCTTAAGTCTCTAATTTTACCCAAAGATTGTTTTGGAGTTAACTTCATATAATCATTTAAAGTAGTATCCATTAATGCAAATGGAAATACTTTTAAAGGTGTTTGAATTTCAAAATCTAAATCATAAAAATAAAATGGTGTGCAGGTGCTTGCTCTAAAACCTACGGCACTTGCATATCCCATAGAATGATCTTCTTCTATTTCTAAATCAATTAATTGCTGGTAGGTTTCTGGTAAATTAAATCGCAGATAATGTTGTCTAGATCTAATTACTGGTGCATTGGTAATATTTTCTAAACGTTCTTTTTCTTTCTTTAACATTACAGCATCTTTCATCGTGAAATAAGAAGGATGTAAACCAACAATGGCGTAGTCTGCCAAATTTTTAATAAGTAGTCTGTATTTATTTTTAGCAGGAGAAACATTGGTATCAAAAGTAGTATAATCTCCTATAGAGCTAAAAAAAATTGTTTTAATATCTTTTGCTTTTTTAATACTTAATATTTCCTGAAAATTATCAAAAGGATCTTTTGTTATTTTTAAAATTACAGTTAGTCGATTCCAAATATTAAATAATCTTAATTTAAATAAATCGGTCACAAAACCACCAACAGATCTAATAAAGTTTTTATGCTTATACGCAAAAGCATTATCTATATCTATTGTAGAAACGTATTCATAAGACCTCCCTAAATACGTATAGTCTGGAAACTTTTTCTTAAGAACTGCTAAAAGCTTATACGCCCAAATATCTACCACTGGTTTTTCTAAAAAGCCATTGTTATACGCTAAACTTTCTGGCGCTGTATACCGACCGTGTACGTCCTTTACATGCGGTAAATATTCTTCATATCTAGAAATTAAATAAAAACTTGCCGCAAAAAGATCAAAAGGAATGGCAGATTTACTACCTGCTCCAAAAAAACAAGGAACCTCTTCCCATTTTTGAATATTTATCTCTAAGTCATTTACACCTTGTTCAAATAACAAAGCATTACTTTTTATAAAAAACTCATTTCCTAAAGGTGATTTTGTGTACGTTATTTTCGGGCCGTTATGTGCCACAAACTCCTCTATTTTTGTTGTAAAACTAACAGGAATTAATAGCGTTCTCGTTAAAATATGTTTAAATATATAACGTATTCTGGGTGTAATTTTATGTGTGTAAACTAATATCATTTATACTTTAATTGTCCGTTTTTAGTTGCACCATTCTTCTTTGGTATTATCAATTGTAATAATAATTGTATTTAGCATTACAATAATCCTTCATCTGCAAAGCTAAAATAAGCTTTTTCGGTAATAATTAAATGGTCTAAAAGTTTAATATCTAAAGTAATTCCTGCTTCTTTAATTTTTTGGGTTAAATGTTTGTCTGCATTACTTGGTAGTAATTTACCTGATGGATGATTATGACAAACAATGATACCTACAGAAGCTATTTCTAAAGCCTTTTTAAATACTAACCTAATATCTACTATAGTTGCTGTTAAACCACCTTTGCTAATTTGAGATTTAGCAATTACTTTATTCGCATTATTTAAAAATAATACCCAGAATTCTTCATGTTCTAAATCTCCAATAATTTGTTGCATTAGCGTTGCAACATCTTTACTACTTGTTATTATCGGTTTTTCTAGTGCAGCTTCCAACTGTCTTCGCTTGCCTAGTTCTAAGGCAGTAATTATATTTATTGCTTTTGCCTCTCCAATACCTTTAAATTCTGTTAGTTTTTCTACAGATAGTTTTGCAAGTTCATTAATGTTTCCATTTATAGAATTTAAAATTCGTTTTGCCAATCCTACTGCACTTTCGTCTCTATTTCCAGAACCAATAAGAATGGCTATTAACTCTGCATCAGATAGCGCTACTTTTCCTTTGGCAATCAATTTTTCTCTAGGTCTATCGTCTAAAGCCCAAGATTTTATTGTTAGTTTTTCCATACATTTTTTTTATAAATATACAAAACAGGAGTTTAGATTGCTGTCTATATTTAGCAACATAAAAAGAAAAATCAATTTTTAAAAAACAATTTGCAGACTTTCGTATCTTTGCCACTTATATTCTATCTATTTTAAATATGAAGATTATTATAGCAGGTGCTGGAGATGTTGGTTTTCATTTAGCAAAACTACTTTCTTACGAATCTCAAGATACTTATATCATCGATTTTGATGGTGACAAACTAGACTATTTAAATAGTCATTTAGATGTTATTACTAAAAAAGGAGATGCAACTTCAATTAAGCTTTTAAAAGAAATTGGTATCGACTCTGCAGATTTATTAATTGCAGTTACAGAGAGTCAGAATACAAATTTTACAATTTCGGTGATTGGAAAATCTTTAGGTGCTAAAAAAACAATTGCTAGAATAGACAATCCAGAGTTTTTAAATGATTGCGAGGTAGACTTTAAACAATTTGGTTTAGATTTCATGATATCGCCTCAAGAATTGGCAGCCAATGAAATAAAGATGTTGCTTAATCAATCTTCTTTTAATGATACTGTAGAATTTGAAAAAGGCCTTTTTAATGTGATGGGAACCTCTTTAACCTATAAATCTCCATTAGTAGATTTAACAGTAAAAGAGGCAAAACAGAAATTTAAAAATATAGATTTTATTACAATTGCTATTAAAAGAGCTAATGTTTCTCAAACTATTATACCAAGAGGAGACACTACTTACCAAGTAAATGACCAAGTTTATTTTTCTGTACCCAGCTATAACATGAAAGACTTGTATCCAATAATTGGAAAGAAAAAATTTGATATAAAAAATGTAATTATTCTTGGAGGAAGCAGTATTGGAGAGAAAACAGCAAGAAACTTGTGCCAAGAAGGATTCAACATAAAACTGATAGAAAAAGATAAAGAAAAAGCAGAAAGTCTTGCAGAAGAATTAGATAACGTGCTAGTTATTAATGGTGATGGTAGAGACTTAGAGTTATTAGAAGAAGAAAACATTAGAGAAACAGATGCATTTATTGCGGTAACAGGAAACTCTGAAACCAATATAATGTCTTGCCTTGTAGCAAAATCTAAAGGTGTTAAGAAAACAATAGCTTTAGTTGAAAATATGGATTATATCGAGATCTCTCAAACAATTGGTATTGAGTCTTTGATCAATAAAAAACTTATTGCAGCAAGTAATATTCTAAGACATATTAGAAAAGGTGAAATTTTAGCCCTAGCAAATTTACATAATATAGATGCTGAAGTTTTTGAATTTGAAGTACAACCAAATGCTAAAGTTACAGAGAAGCCTATTAAAGAACTTAATTTCCCTAGAGAAGCTGTTTTTGGCGGAATTATTAGAAATGGAAAACCCTATATGTCTTTTGGTGAAATGCAAATACAAAGTGGAGACAAAGTAATTGTATTTTGCTTACCAGAAGCCATAAACACTGTAGAAAGTCTTTTTAGATAAATGGGAGCTTTAAACACAAAAATAATTTACCGCTTTTTAGGAGTTACAGCCATGTTAAATGGGTTGTTTATGTTTTTAACAGTCCCTTTTAGTATTTACCATAATGAACCAGAAAAGTGGGGAATTCTTAATGCCGGAATTATTACTGTTTTTATTGGTGTTTTATTATACTTTTTAAACAAGCCTACAAATAAAAATATTCAGAAAAAAGAAGGTTATTTAATAGTAACTTTAGGTTGGTTAACGCTTTCTTTTACAGGAATGTTACCGTACTTACTTTCTGGAGCAATACCAAATATATCAGATGCGTTTTTTGAAACTATTTCTGGTTACTCTACAACGGGCTCTTCTATTTTAACAGATTTAGAAAATATGCCAAAAGGAATTCTTTTTTGGCGAAGTGCAACACATTGGATTGGTGGAATGGGTATTATTGTTTTAACCGTTGCTATTTTACCTCTTCTAGGGATTGGGGGAATGCAGCTTTTTATGGCAGAAGCACCAGGACCATCTACAGATAAACTGCACCCTCGAATTACAGAAACAGCTAAAAGGTTATACCTCATCTATGTAATTTTAACTTTAGTAGAGTTCTTTTTATTAAAATTTGCTGGTATGACTTGGTTTGACGCCATAAATCATGCAATGGCAACCATGAGTACTGGAGGTTTTTCTACAAAATCTAATAGTATTGCCTTTTATAATGGTCAGCCATTAATACAATATATTATTATATTTTTTATGTTTGTTGCAGGCACCAACTTTGTGTTAACTTATTTTGCTCTAAAAGGAAAAGTTCAGAAGGTATTTAAGAGCGAAGAGTTTAAATATTATCTGTTTGGTATTATAGGAATCTCTATACTTGTAGCTCTTCTTATTCTCTTTTTTCAAGACCCTAATTTAGAGACTGTTTTAGCGCATCCAAAAGTATTAGGAGAAACAGAAAGCGCCATAAGACATGCATTGTTTATGGTTACCTCTATAGTAACTACTACCGGGTTTGTAACAGCAGATTTTACCATGTGGAACTTCTTTGTAACTAGTATTTTCTTTGCTTTATTTTTTACAGGTGGCTCTGCAGGTTCTACAAGTGGTGGCGTAAAAATAGTTCGGCATATTATAATGCTAAAAAATAGTTTTTTAGAGTTTAAAAAGGCTTTGCATCCAAATGCTATTATTCCCGTGAGACTAGATAATAAAATAGTAAATCAAACTATTGTTTTTAACATCTTATCTTTCTTTATTATTTACATGCTAATTTTTATAATTTCTTCAGTAATACTAACCTTGTTTGGTTTAGATTTTATGTCTGCTTTAGGCGCAGCAGCGTCTTCTTTAGGTAATATTGGTCCTGTCTCTTATACACATCTCCGAGCCCACGAGACCTCTCTACA
>CAJXTJ010000136.1 GCA_913061165.1 uncultured Polaribacter sp. | reverse complement strand
AGAGAGGTCTCGTGGGCTCGGAGATGTGTATAAGAGACAGTTTTAGATAATTCTGTAAAATATGTATAGAAATAAGGAATGGTTTCGATTCCTTTTAGGTAATTCCAAATTCCGAAATGTTCATCGGGTGAGTGAATTGCATCAGAATCTAAACCAAAGCCCATTAAAATAGTTTTACTTTTTAAATGTTGTTCAAATAAAGCAACAATAGGAATACTACCACCGCTTCTTTGCGGAATTGGTATTTTACCAAAGCTTGTTTCGTAGGCTTTACTCGCCGCTTGATACGCAATATTATCAGTTGGAGTAACATAACCTTGTCCCCCATGATGCGGTTTTACAACTACTTTTACAGATTTTGGTGCTATACTTTCAAAATGATTTTTAAATAACTCGGTAATTGCTCTCCAATCTTGATTTGGCACTAAACGCATCGATATTTTTGCAAAAGCTTTGCTCGCAATTACAGTTTTTGCACCTTCACCAGTATATCCTCCCCAAATTCCGTTTACATCTAAAGTGGGTCTAATAGCATTTCTCTCATTGGTAGAATATCCTTTTTCTCCATAAACGGCGTCAATGTCTATCGATTTTTTGTAATTTTCTAAAGAGAAAGGTGCTTTCGCCATTTCTGCTCTCTCTTCTGTAGACAATTCTTCTACATTGTCGTAAAAACCAGGAATGGTAATATGATTATCTTCATCAGTTAGAGAAGCTATCATTTTTGTTAGAATATTAATTGGGTTGGCAACCGCACCACCATACAAACCAGAATGTAAATCTCTGTTTGGTCCTGTAACTTCAACTTCAACATAACTTAAACCACGCAAACCGGTTGTAATAGAAGGGATGTCGTTTGCAATCATTCCAGTATCTGAAATTAAAATGACATCATTTGCTAATTTTTCTATATTTCTTGGCACAAACCAAGCTAGACCTTCAGAGCCAACTTCCTCTTCGCCTTCAATCATAAACTTAACATTACAGGGTAAATTTCCGGTGGAGGTCATGTATTCCATTGCTTTTACATGCATATACATTTGCCCTTTATCATCACAAGCACCCCTAGCAAAAATTGCTCCTTCTGGATGAATTTCTGTATTTTTAATAACAGGTTCAAAGGGAGGTGAAGTCCATAATTCTATCGGATCTGCAGGTTGCACATCATAATGCCCGTAAACGAGCACTGTTGGTAGGTTTTTATCAATAATTTTTTCTCCATAAATAATAGGGTACCCTGGCGTTTCGCAGAGCTCTACATGGTCGCAACCTGCTTTTTTAAGACTTTCTAAGACGAAATCTGCAGTGTTTAAAACGTCTTTTTTGTAGGCTTTATCTGCACTTACAGAAGGTATTTTTAATAAACTAATAAGTTCATCTAAAAAACGTGTTTTGTTTTCTTCTATATAGGTTTGAATTGTACTCATGAAGTTGTTTTTTTCATTTCTTCATCAAAAGTAGAAAAATTATAATGAACACGTTTGTAGTTTGCAAGTATTGTTTATATTTGCATCCCGAAACTTCGGATAAGTTGCAGGCGTGGTGGAATTGGTAGACACGCTAGACTTAGGATCTAGTGCCGCGAGGTGTGAGAGTTCGAGTCTCTCCGCCTGTACAAATGATAAAGCTGAAGCGCAAACTTCGGCTTTTTTCATTTTTAAAAACTAACAAATTATTATGAAACTACATCCTTTAAAATTCACTCCTGTTTTTAAATACAGACTTTGGGGTGGAGAAAAATTAAAATCAGTTTTAAATAAAGAATATTCTGAAAATAATATTGGAGAATCTTGGGAGATTTCAGATGTAGAAGATGGCGAAACAGTTGTTGCCAATGGTTTTTTCCAAGGTAAAACTTTGAAAGATTTAATTAAATCTCACAAAGGAGAATTCTTAGGTAAAACTATTTATGAAAAATTCGGAAATGAATTTCCGTTGTTAATTAAATTTATAGACGCAAAAACTCCGTTATCTATTCAAGTGCATCCAGGCAATGAAGTAGCAAAAGAACGTCACAATTCATTTGGTAAAAATGAAATGTGGTATGTGATGGAAGCGGATAAAGATGCTGAGCTGATTGTTGGTTTTGATGAAAAGATAGAGAAGAAAGATTACAATACTTATGTTTCAGGCGGGGCTATTTTAGACGTTATGCATCATGAAAATGTTTCAGATGGAGATACGTTTTATATTCCTACAGGAAGAGTGCATGCCATTGGAGCTGGCGTTTTGTTGGCAGAAATACAGCAGACTTCAGACATCACATATCGTATTTACGATTATGATCGTGTAGATGCTAAAACGGGAGCCTTAAGAGACTTACATAACGACATGGCAATAGATGTGATCGATTTTGAATGTCACGACACATACAAAACAAGCTATGAGTCAAAACTAAATGTATCTAATACGCTAGTACATTCACCTTATTTTACCTCTAACTTTATAGTTATTGAAGGAACTTTACAAAAAGACTACTCGAAATTAGATTCTTTTGTGATTTATATTTGTGTTGATGGTGCTTTAGAATTAGTGCATAACAAAAAAAGTTTCTCACTTAAAAAAGGAGAAACTATTTTATTGCCAGCTTCAATAAATAGTATAGAATTGCAATCTCTATCAGAGAAAAGTAAACTCTTAGAAGTCTATTTATAATATCAGGTTAACTTTATAAGGTCATGTAAATAAATTATTTGTTTAATGAAATAATTTCAAAGTCTTCAGATCTTTCTGCAAAAGCGAACATTGCTTTGGTTTCTATTGGTGGAATTCTCAATTTTCTTTTGGTTAAATCTATCCAGGCACCGTATACTTTTATAACGGCAGAAAGTTCTCCTGCTTGATTATAAACTTCATGTACAAGTTTCCAACGTTCGTTGTTTTCTGATAACCCCTGTAGTTTTAAATTTACAGTAATATTTTCTCCTAAATGAATTTCTTTTCTAAAAGAGGTTTCTTCTTTAAATAAAATAGGACCTAAATTATGCCTTGTAAATTCATCAATAGAAAAATTATTTTTAGCAAAATAACGAACTCTTACTTCTGCAGCATAATCGTTGTATGCAGTATGGCGCATATGCCTATTTGGATCAAAATCTGCCCATTTAGTAGCAAAGGATACTTGAAAACTCATGTTTTAGGAAATAAAAATCCCTGATAAACGTATTGTTTCGCCAGAGATTATAAGTTATTAATTAGTTTCTTACAGTTTCTGTAGTATTTTTTAGTTTTAGATCTTTTAAAACATTTAATGCTTCTGCTACATAAATATCTTTGGCTAGGTTTTTATGCCAAGCAGTTCTTTTATCACCCAGAACGCTGTCTTTTTCTATCAACTGAAATTCATATTTAGGAGACTCAAAATTAAGTTTAGTCTTGTTTTTAAAAGCATTAGTATATTTCTTTGAAGCAACTTCTAATAAAGCACTTTCTTTAGAGAAATCTTTAAAATTTAGAGAGTAAGAGGTGTCTTCTTGATTTTCTTTTAACCATTTTGCATATTCATTTATCAACTTAAACTGTTCATCTAAAGCAATTCTGTTTTTACTTTTATTTATAACATCAGAAAAATTCTCATAAGAGTTTGTTTTGGTATACTTTGCTTGAGGAACTTTATCCCAAATTAAAGCACCAGTTAGGTCTCTTTCTCCAAATTTCATATAACTATACTTGTTGGGCATTGCAATATCAGAATACACGCCTTCAATCTGGGTAGAGCCTCCATTTACTCTATAAAATTTTTGAATGGTCATTTTAATGGCTCCTAGATCTTTTTCGTACTTCGGATAAAAATTATTAATAGGAATTACACTTTGTACAGTTCCTTTTCCGTAGGTCTGGTTTCCTCCAATAATTACGGCTCTTCCATAATCTTGCATAGCAGCGGCAAAGATTTCTGATGCGGATGCAGATAGTTCATTCACCAAAACAACCACGGCACCATCCCACTGCATTTTAGGATTCTCGTCATTTTTTACAATAGGATCTTGACCTCTATATTTTACCTGTACCACTGGCCCTTCAGTAATAAATAAACCTGCAATTTCTATCGCTGTTTTTAGAGAACCACCTCCATTATTTCTTAAATCGATTAATAGGCCAGATACATTTTCGCTTTTAAGACGTGCAATTTCTTTCTCCATATCTTTTGCAGAATCTCTAGAATCAATATCAGAAAAATCAATATAAAATCTCGGTAAATTTATCAAACCATATTTTTTACCTTCTTTTTCTACAATAGTAGATTTTACAAAAGTTTCTTCTAATTCTACAACATCTCTAATGATAGAAATAATACGTGTAGTGCCATCTAATTTTTTCTTAACTGTTAAGCGAACTTCAGTTCCTTTCTTTCCTTTAATAAATTTAATGGCGTCATCTAAACGCATACCAACAATATCTAAAGGTTCTTTATCTCCTTGTGCAACTTCTATAATAACATCTCCAGCTTCAAGTTCTCCTTGTTTCCATGCAGGACCTCCAGAAACTAACTCAAAAATTTCGGTATAAATTCCTTTTTTTAATAAACGCGCACCAATCCCCTCTAACTTACCAGACATATCTTGATCAAAACGTTCTTTTGTTCTTGGAGCCATGTAGGTTGTGTGCGGGTCAAAAGCACCTACAACACTATTTAAAAAAGTAGAAAACCAATCTTCATGTTCTAATTCTTCAATTCTTAGATAGAGTTCATCCATGTTTTTTAAAACTTCTGCTCTGGCTTCTTTTTCTAAAGAATCAAAAGATTTTTTCTTAGTTTTGGAATCTTTTTTAATTTTATCGTCTTGTTTTTCAATTTTATTTTGAACTCTACTTAACACATTTAATTTTAACTGTTTGCGCCAATAGTCTATTAATTGATTTTCGTTTTTAGCAAATGGAACTTTATCATAATCGATATCTATAGTCTCATTTTTATTAAAACGAAAGGGTTGGGCTAATAACTCTCCGTAATAAGATTTTGCATTTTTAATTTTTTTTGTAAAGTTGGCATATACTGTATTGTAAAAAGAGACATCATCCTCTAGTAGTTGATTGTCTATTTCGTATTTGAATTTTGAAAATTCTTTTAAATCTTTTTGAGTAAAATAACGTTTACTAGGGTCTAAACCCTCAATAAAACTCGTGTACACTTGTTCAGAGAAGTCATCATTCATGTCTTTTACAACAAAATGACCTCGAGTTAAAATGTTTTTCAAAACATATACTAATATTTTATCTTTTTCTGGATCTGTGTTTTTAATATTTTTATTGGCATGTATAGCAGTAAAAGATAATGAGAGTGCTATTAAGCTGATACTTATTTTATTTCTTAAGTTCATAAATGTTTTGTGGTAATATGTAATGTAAATTTTCTTTTTCTATTTTTCACTACTAAAATAATGACAAATTATTAAAATCCGTGCTTGTATTCTGTTTTTTATAAAAAAACAATGAAGTTTAATTAAAAAGCTGCTTACACAAATTTACAGAAAAAAAGGTTCTTATATTC
>CAJXTJ010000135.1 GCA_913061165.1 uncultured Polaribacter sp. | reverse complement strand
AGAGGTCTCGTGGGCTCGGAGATGTGTATAAGAGACAGATATTTGTGTTATTAATATCTTGCATTCCATCTAAGTATAAAGATTTTGAAGCGGGTATATATGCAGAAATTCAAACAAATAAAGGAAATATTTTATTAGAATTATATACTGAAAATGTACCTAAAACTGTTGGAAATTTTATTGCTTTAGTTGAGGGTACAAACAGTAAATTAGTAGATTCCTTAAAAGGTAAAAATTTTTACGATAATATTATTTTTCATAGGGTTGTACCAAATTTTGTAATTCAGGCTGGGGGTTTTACCTCTCAAGGAAGAAAAAGTACAGGGTATCTTTTTGGAGATGAGTTTCCAAGAAATAAAAAAGGAAATATTATTTATAAGCATGATGATCAAGGTTTGCTATCGATGGCAAATGGAGGTCCAATAACAAACAATAGTCAGTTCTTTATAACGCATAGAGCAATACCTCATTTAGATGGAAAACATAGTGTTTTTGGCAAAGCTATTATAAATTCTCTAGAATTAAAAAAGTTACAAAAAACACATACAGATACGTTACAATTAAAGAATGCAATTAACGTAACAAGAATGGAAGTAATAAATAAGGTTTCTCAAAAGGATACCATTATTACTATAAATATTATTAGAATAGGTGCTAAGGCTCAAGATTTCAATGCTGCGAAAACTTTTGATGAAGAGGTTATTAAATTTAACAAGTCTCAAGAGGAAATAGCGAAAGAAGAAAATAAAATAGAAGAAGAGAGATACGCTACTTATTTATTAAAAAAGAAATCTTTTTTAATAAATATGGAAGAGTCTAGGGCACAGAAAACAGGCACTGGCCTGCGTATTTTAAAATTAAAAAAAACAAAAGGCAAAAAAGTTTTTATTTCTAAAAAAGTGACTGCCAATTATATTTTGTATACTGCGGATGGTAAAAAAATGAACTCTTCAGATGATTTAGGAAAACCTATTATTTTTGACTTAAACAATACACAAAAACCAATGATAAGTGGATTAAAAGAAGGACTTTTATCTATGAGGATAGGTGAGAAGTCACGGTTTTTTATCCCCTATACTATTGGTTTTGGAAATCAAAAATTCGGTCCTTTTCCATCAAAATCAGATTTAGTTTTTGAAGTAGAAATCTTAAAAATTGACAAATAATTTGTTAGACATTATTCAAAAAGACAAAGAATTACTTATTTTTTTAAATAATTTAGGTAATGAAAATTGGGATACACTTTGGCTTGGCATTACGCACCAATTAAATTGGGCACCATTATTTATTTTTATTATTTTTTTAGTGATTAAAAATTTTGGATGGAAACGTGGAGGGGTAGTTCTTGTTTCTATGATTTTATTAGTTGCTTTTTCAGATCAGTTTACAAACCTTATTAAAGATTCTGTAGAAAGATTAAGACCCAATAATGATCCTGAAATTAAACATCTTTTAAGAATATTTATAAAACCACAGAGTTTTAGTTTCATGTCTGGTCATGCAACAACATCTACATTTTTTTCTGTTTTCACAGTACTATTACTAAGAGATAAATACAAATACATATATTTTATTCTATTATTTCCTCTAGTTTTTGCTTATAGTAGAGTCTATTTAGGTGTACATTTTCCAATAGATATTTCTGTAGGAATTATAATAGGAACCCTCTTTGCAAATTTGTATTATATAGTATACAAGAAAGTAGATAGAAGGATTTTTGATTAATTTTTATCTGAATACAAATACTGCTTTGCTTGCATTCCATTCATTTACATTTTTTTGCTTTAAATTTGATAAACAATTTTAGATTAAAGATTGTTTCCGATTCCTTTAATTATAGATTTCTGAATTCCGCAATAAATGACCTTATTTGAGCGAATTAGAAATAAAACAATCATAGCTTTTCCTAAATATTTAATTATGAACTATCTATTAACAATCTGCTATTTGCTTTTATAGTCAACAAAAAATTGGTTAAATTTGCAATTGAAAATCGACTAAAAGAGATTATGAAAATATCATACAATTGGCTTAAACAGTTTTTACAAATAGACTGGGATGCTACAAAAACAGGAGAGCTGTTAACTGATTTAGGACTAGAAGTAGAAGGTATTGAAACTAGAGAGTCTATTAAAGGTAGTTTAAAAGGTATTGTAGTAGGTGAAGTTTTAACGTGTATACAGCACCCAAATGCAGATAGACTAAAAATTACGACAGTAGATTTAGGAGCAGATGCACCTGTTCAAATTGTTTGTGGAGCACCAAATGTAGCGGCTGGACAAAAAGTTCCCGTTGCAACTATTGGTACTACTTTATATGATGATAAAGGAGCAGGTTTTAAAATAAAAAAAGGAAAGATTAGAGGAGAAGAAAGTCATGGAATGATTTGTGCTGAGGACGAATTAGGTTTAGGTATAGGTCATGACGGTATAATGGTTCTTGATGAAGCCTTAAAAGTAGGTGCTTCTGCTGCAGAGGTTTTTGATATAGAGATAGATGAAATTTTTGAAATTGGTTTAACTCCAAATAGATCAGATGCAATGAGTCATTTTGGTGTTGCCAGAGATTTACGTGCAGGTTTAATGCAACAAGATATTAATTTAGAATTAATATCTCCATCTGTTAGTGATTTTCATGTAGATGAAAGAACTTTGCGTTTTGATGTTGAAGTAGATGATAAAGATCAGGCTCCAAGATATTGTGGAATTTCAATTACAGATGTTACTGTAAGAGATTCTCCAGAATGGATTCAAAATAGATTAAAAGCCATTGGTTTAACACCTAAAAATAACATTGTAGATATTACAAATTATGTATTACACGAGTTAGGACAGCCACTACACGCTTTTGATGCTCAAAAGGTAAAAGGTAACAAGATTCTAGTAAAAACTTTAAAAGAAGGTACACCATTTACAACTTTAGATGGTGTTAAAAGATTGTTGTCATCAGAAGATATTATGATTTGTGATGCAAACTCTGATCCACTTTGTATTGCTGGAGTTTTTGGTGGAAGTAAATCTGGTGTAACAGAGCATACTACCTCAATCTTTTTAGAGAGCGCCTATTTTAATCCTATTGCTGTGAGAAAAACAGCTAAAAGACATGCGTTAAACACAGATGCTTCTTTTCGTTTTGAAAGAGGAATAGATATTACCTTAACCAAATATGCTCTAAAGAGAGCAGCTTTATTAATAGAAGAATATTCTGGTGGTAAAATGGGCTCTGATATTTCAGATTTTTACCCTGAAAAAATCGAAGACTACCAGGTGTTTCTTTCTTATGAAAATGCATATCGTTTAATAGGGCAAGAAATTCCTAAAGAAACTATTAAGAAAATTTTAGCTTCTTTAGAAATTAAAATTAATAGTGAAACTGAAGGAGGATTGGGTTTAACCATTCCTTCCTATAGAACAGACGTGCAGAGAGAAGCAGATATTATTGAAGAGATTTTAAGGGTTTATGGTTATAATAATATAGAGTTTTCTCATAAATTAAATACTTCAATTTCATTCGATTCTAATAAAGAAACTAAAATAGAAAATATTATTGCGAACCAATTAACAGCTTTAGGTTTTAATGAAACAATGGCAAATTCTTTAACAAAGCCAGAATATGTAGCATTATCTGGTAATATAAGCGAGGAAGCCAATGTAGAGATGTTAAATCCATTAAGTAATGATTTAAAAGTACTTCGTCAATCTTTACTATTTAGTGGTTTAGAAAGTGTCTCTTATAATATAAATAGAAAAAACAATTCATTAAAGTTTTATGAGTTTGGTAAAACATATCATAAATACAATGAAAAATACCAAGAGGATAAGCATCTTACTTTATTTATAACAGGAAATAGAACAACGGATAGTTGGAATACAACATCTAAAGTTTCTGACTTCTTTTATTTAAAAGGAATTATTACAAATATTTTAGGTAGGTTAGGAATAGATGCTTTAAAAACAATTCCAGCAAAACAAGATGTTTTCTCTGAAGGAATTATATTAAGCATAGGTAAAATGAAGTTGGTGGAGTTTGGGGTACTAAAAAAAGGTTTATTAAAGGAGTTTGGAATTAAACAAGAAGTTTTATTTGCAGATTTTAATTGGGATACTATTTTTAAAATAACGGGTAATAAAAATATAAAAGTAACAGAATTGCCTAAATTCCCTGCAGTTAAAAGAGATTTAGCCTTATTATTAGATGTTAAAGTAGCGTTTAAAGAAATTTATAATTTGGCCTTCCAATCAGAGAAAAACTTATTAAAAGAGGTTGATTTATTTGATGTTTATCAAGGTGATAAGTTACCAGAAGGGAAAAAATCATATGCCGTTAGTTTTTTAATTCAAGATGAGACAAAGACACTAGCAGATAAACAGATTGAAAAAATAATGCAGAAATTACAACAGACATTCGAAAAGAATTTAGATGCTACTTTAAGATAGAATAATTTAAAATTTTCTTATTTCAGTATTACAATAATTAAAAATGAACAAATTTAAGTGTATAAATTATTTATAAGACCAATTTTATTTTTATTTGATCCAGAAAAGGTTCATTATTTCACATTTTCTTTGATTAGAATTTTGTGTAAAATTCCCTATGTAGCCTCCGTTTTTAGAAGTTTATATCAGGTAAAAAATAAAAAATTAGAACGTAAATTATTTGGATTAACCTTTATAAATCCGGTTGGTTTAGCTGCGGGATTTGATAAAAATGCAGTTTTATATAATGAATTAGCAAATTTTGGATTTGGTTTTATAGAGATTGGAACAGTTACACCAAAAGGACAACTTGGAAACCCTAAGAAAAGATTATTTCGTTTAAAAGAGGATCAAGGAATAATAAACCGCATGGGTTTTAATAATGATGGTGTAGAAGAGGCTATTAAAAATTTAAAAAAGAACAAACACAAAGTAATTATTGGCGGTAACATTGGAAAAAATACGGAAACAAAGTCAGAAGATTACACCCAAGATTATTTAGAAGTTTTTAAGGAACTCCACCCATTTGTAGATTATTTTGTTTTAAATGTAAGTTGCCCCAATGTTGGGAGTCACGCAAAACTAAATGATAAAAAGTATTTATTGGAGTTGATTACTGAGTGCCAAAGTCAGAATAATTTATTTAAAATTAAGAAACCTATTTTACTGAAAATTGCACCAGATTTAAATAATTCACAACTAGATGAAATTATAGAATTGGTTGCAGAAACAAATATTGATGGTGTAATTGCCTCAAATACATCCACTACAAGAGATAATTTAAATGCATCTAAAGAGCGTTTACAGGAAATCGGGAATGGTGGGGTAAGTGGTCTGCCTATAAAAGATCAAAGTACTCAAGTAATTAAATATTTAGCAGAGACTTCGAACAAATCTTTTCCTATTATTGGAGTAGGAGGTATTCATTCCGCAGAAGATGCGCTAGAAAAGTTAAAAGCTGGTGCAGACTTAGTGCAAGTTTATACAGGTTTTATTTATGAAGGCCCTGGTTTAATCTGTCTCTTATACACATCTCCGAGCCCACGAGAC
>CAJXTJ010000134.1 GCA_913061165.1 uncultured Polaribacter sp. | reverse complement strand
ATGTAGAGAGGTCTCGTGGGCTCGGAGATGTGTATAAGAGACAGGATGTAATTTGAGTATTTAACTCGAATAGTATCTTTGTCTATGAAAACTATTTTGCTAGTATCTATTTTTACAATAGGATTATTACTTTTAATAAAGAAAGTATCTCTTAAGTGCAATGTGCCCATTGTAGATGGTTTAAAATTTAAAGAATCTATTTTATTTTTCCTAAACCTTACCGTTACAGTATCTAAAAAAGCAGCATTAGAAACAATAAAATTTAAAGAATCTACATCTATAGGAGTATGCCAATAATTTAAAGTGTCTTTATCTATTTCGAATCTAGAGATGCTCTTAAAACTATCGGATACTTTGGATAATAATTTAACTTTTAAGTCTTTTATTTGCCCTTCATATCCAAATTGGATTTTACCTTTAAACACTTCTTTCGCTCTTCTAAAACTATAGGTTTGTATTTCTTTAAATAACCTTATGGGTTTTATTGTTACACTGTCCTTTGGAAGGGAAATGGTATCTGAATAAAAACCAATTTTATCGTCTTTAGGATTAAAAATATAATCGCTTGAATTTTCTTCTAAAGCCAGCAGAAGATATTTACCTTTTTTTAAGTTTGTGAAATTAAATTTTGCAGTGTCTAAAGCAGTGGTTACGTAATTAGGTTTTTGTTTGTAAATAATAGAATCTGTAAAAGTACTATCTATTAGATACAATAATATGTTTGTTTTTTTAGAGTGCTTATTTGTAAAAGCATCGCTAATAAAACCAGAATTTTTTAAAGAATCTATATAGGTACCTGTGGAGAAAATGTATTTAAAACCTTCTAACTTATTACTTTCATTATTGTCTTCAATTGCATTACCAAAGTTAAAAATGTACGTAGTATTTGCTACTAATGTGTCTAATATCTCAATTTTTAAAAATTTACTTGCAGTTCCCTGAGGCGTTACTAATAGCGGGTTTTTTAATGGAGGAGAAATTACCAGTTGTTTGTTTAAATCTTTTAACTTGATAAATTCATTAAATTCAAGTTTTACTTCTTTTTTGCTAAAGTTTATACTTTTGTACGGAGGGTTCGAGGTTACAAAAAGAGGAGCAAGCTCATCCTTTGGTCCACCATCTGGTCTCCCTGTTCTTGCACAACTAGAAATTAAAGCAATAAAAAGTACTAAAAGAAGCGTTTTATAAATGAATTTCACAAACAGTATTTTTTTTTACAAATTAACAATTTATTTTTCAAATTGAAATCACAAATTTTATTCAGTGTAAGACATCGTTAAAATGCTAATTTTAATACCAGGAGTTTTTAAAAGTTCTTTAGCGCAAGCTTCTAATGTTGCCCCTGTTGTAATTACATCGTCTATAATTAATATATGTTTTTCTTTAAATATAGATGTATTTCTTGCTGAAAATTTAGATTCTAAATCATTAAATCTTTCAAAACGAGACTTTAAGGTTTGTGTTTTTGTGGCAGATTGTCGTATTAAAACATCTTCATTTAAGGGCACCTTTAAATGCATACTTAAGCATTCTCCAAATTTAGTAACTTGATTGTAGCCTCTAATTTTCTTTTTTTTAGCGTGAATTGGAACAGGAACAATAAAATCTACAGTAGAAAACTCTTTGTTTTTAGCTACTGTTTCTCCAATCCAGTTTCCAAAGAAAACCCCAACACCTTCATTTCCTCTATATTTTAAATCATGAATTAGGTTTTTTGTAATCCCTTGTTTTCTGAAGAACAATAATGCATAGGCTTTTTCTATTGTTATTCTTCCAGAGAAAATTCTAGAAACTTTATTTTTTGTATAGCTTTGAAAGTTAGTTAGTGGCAAATCATGTCTGCAAAAGGTGCAAATTACTTTTTCATTTTGCAGCAATTGCTCGTTGCAATTAGCACAAATATTAGGATAGAAAAGATAAAATAAATCTTTTAAAATCTTCATTTTTTTTGAGTAGCGGTTCCTTTTAAAGATACTTTAAATTAATGATTTTTAGGAATTGATTTTTAAAAGTTTAACTTCTTCAACAATAAGCACGATTTACAGGCTTAAAATGAAACTATTTTTTTCTTGAAAAATTTATGTAAACGTTTATCTTTGTCGTCATTATGGCAAAACAAGAAGATCACTTTAAAAAAGTATTATCACACGCAAAAGAATACGGATATGTATTTCAATCTTCAGAAATTTATGACGGATTAAGTGCAGTGTATGATTACGCTCAAAACGGAGTAGAGTTAAAGAAAAATATTAGAGATTATTGGTGGAAAGCAATGGTGCAAATGCATGAGAACATTGTAGGCATAGACGCTTCCATTTTAATGCACCCAAAAACTTGGAAAGCATCTGGACATGTAGATGCATTTAATGATCCTTTAATTGATAATAAAGATTCTAAAAAACGCTATAGAGCAGATGTTTTAATTGAAGATTATTGTGCCAAAATAGAAGGTAAAATAGACAAAGAAGTTGCGAAAGCTTCAAAACGTTTTGGAGCATCTTTTAACAAGGAAGAATTTCTTGCTACAAACGGCAGGGTTCTAGGGTATCAAGAAAAAATTAAAACTATTCTTGCTAGAATGGGTTCTTCTTTAGAAAAGGAAGATTTAGCAGATGTGAAGTTATTAATTGAAGAATTAGAAATTTCAGATCCTTTAACCGGGTCTAAAAACTGGACAGAGGTAAAGCAATTCAACTTAATGTTTGGAACACAAATTGGTGCTTCTGCAGACAGTTCTACGCTGGTGTATTTAAGACCAGAAACGGCACAAGGTATTTTTGTAAATTTTTTAAATGTGCAAAAAACAGGTAGAATGAAAATTCCGTTCGGAATTGCACAGACAGGAAAAGCTTTTAGAAACGAGATTGTTGCAAGACAATTTATTTTTAGAATGCGCGAGTTTGAACAAATGGAAATGCAATTTTTTGTAAAACCAGGAACGCAGAAAGAATGGTATGATCAATGGAAAGCAACCCGCTTAAAATGGCACTTAAGTTTAGGTATGGGCGCAGAGAACTATCGTTTTCACGACCATGATAAACTAGCACATTATGCAGATGCAGCAGCAGATATAGAGTTTAAGTTTCCTTTTGGCTTTAAAGAATTAGAAGGTATTCATTCTAGAACAGATTTTGATTTAAAAGCTCATGAAGAACATTCTGGGAAGAAGTTACAATATTTTGATCACGAAGAAAATAAAAGTTATACACCTTATGTGGTAGAGACCTCTATTGGTTTAGATAGAATGTTTTTAGCTGTTTTTTCTAATTCTTTGCAAGAAGAAGCTTTAGAAAACGGAACAACTAGAACTGTTTTAAAATTACCAGCAGTTTTAGCTCCTTTTAAAGCAGCTATCTTCCCATTAGTTAAGAAAGATGGTTTACCAGAAGTTGCCCGTAAAATTATGGATGATTTAAAATGGGATTTCAATGTTTTTTACGACGAAAAAGACGCCGTTGGTAAACGTTATAGAAGGCAAGATGCTGCAGGTACACCGTTTTGCATTACAGTAGATCATGACTCTTTAGAAGATGATTCTGTAACAATAAGATATAGAGATACGATGGAACAAAAACGGGTTAAGATTTCTGATTTAAAAGAAATTATTAAAGCAGAGGTTGCTGTAAAAACTTGGCTACAAAAAATAGAAGCATAAATTTTAAGTATTTATAAACATAAAAAATCCGTTAGCATTAATGCTAACGGATTTTTATTTAAACTTTATATGCACAAGAGTACGATTCTTGCCTGCCATTGCTAATGACTACATCATTCCTGGCATACCGCCGCCGCCCATTGGAGGCATTGCAGGAGCATCTTCTTTAATATCTATCAAAGCACATTCGGTAGTTAAAATCATACCCGCAACAGAAGCAGCATTTTCTAATGCAACTCTAGTTACTTTTTTAGGATCTATAATTCCAGCTTCTAGCATGTCTACATAAACATCATTTTTAGCGTCGTAACCAAAGTCTTTCTTACCTTCTAAAACTTTGTTTAACACTACAGAGCCTTCCCCACCAGCATTTTCTACAATAATTCTTAAAGGAGCTTCAACAGCTTTATTAATAATCTGTACACCTGTACTTTCGTCTAGGTTTTCTGTAGTAATTTTTTCTAAAACTTTTTTAGCACGCACTAAAGCAACACCACCACCAGCTACAATACCTTCTTCAACAGCAGCTCTTGTAGCGTGTAATGCATCATCAACTCTATCTTTCTTTTCTTTCATTTCTACTTCAGAAGCAGCACCAACATATAAAACAGCAACACCACCAGCTAACTTAGCTAAACGCTCTTGTAATTTTTCTTTATCGTAATCTGAAGTTGTAGTTTCTATTTGTGCTTTAATCTGATTTACTCTTGTTTTAATAGCATCTGCATTTCCAGCACCATTTACAATCGTAGTATTGTCTTTATCTACAGTAATTGTTTCTGCCGTACCTAATAAGTCTAACGTTGCATTTTCTAGTGAGAAACCTCTTTCTTCAGAAATTACAGTACCACCAGTTAAAATAGCGATGTCTTCTAACATTGCTTTTCTTCTGTCTCCAAAACCAGGAGCTTTTACAGCAGCAATTTTTAAACCACCACGTAGTTTATTAACTACTAAAGTAGCTAGCGCTTGTCCGTCTACATCTTCAGCAATAATTAACAAAGGTCTTCCGGCTTGAGAAACAGGTTCTAGTATTGGAAGAATTTCTTGTAAGTTAGAAATCTTTTTGTCGAATAATAAAATATACGGATTTTCTAAATCTGCAATCATTTTATCTGCATCAGTAACAAAATAAGGAGATAAATACCCTCTATCAAATTGCATACCCTCTACAACATCTACATAGGTTTCCATACCTTTTGCTTCTTCAACAGTAATCACACCTTCTTTACCTACCTTGGTAAAAGCAGTGGCAATTAACTCTCCAATCGTATTGTCGTTATTTGCAGAAATTGAAGCAATTTGTTTTATTTTTTCAGAAGAGTTACCAACTTTCTTCGCTTGTTTTTCTAAATCGATAACGATTGCAGCAACTGCTTTGTCTATTCCACGTTTCAAATCCATAGGATTTGCGCCTGCAGCAACATTTTTCAAACCTTCCTTTACAATTGCTTGTGCAAGAACGGTAGCAGTTGTTGTTCCATCACCAGCTAAATCATTGGTTTTAGAAGCAACTTCTTTTACCATTTGAGCTCCCATGTTTTCAAGCTCATTTTCAAGCTCAATTTCTTTTGCTACAGAAACACCGTCTTTGGTAACTTGTGGTGCTCCAAAAGATCTACTGATTATTACGTTACGACCTTTTGGGCCTAATGTTACTTTTACTGCGTTTGCTAAAGCATCAACACCACGTTTTATACCGTCGCGTGCTTCAATATCGAATTTTATGTCTTTTGCCATTTTTTTTTAATTTTTCTTTTAATTCAGCATAGTCTGTATACAATTCAAAAGAACCATCTTTGATATAAGAAATTTCGCCTGTTTCTTCAGAGACTAGTAAACAAAGAGCATCGGTTTCTTCTGTAACTCCAATTGCTGCTTTGTGTCTTAGTCCAAAGCGTGCAGGAATCCTCTCATTAGACAATGGTAATACCTGTCTCTTATACACATCTGACGCTGCCGACGACTCCTTACGTGTAGA
>CAJXTJ010000133.1 GCA_913061165.1 uncultured Polaribacter sp. | reverse complement strand
CAGCGTCAGATGTGTATAAGAGACAGCCAAAAGGCTTTCCAGATGAAAATACTTGGGCTATCGAAACAGTAACGATTCCGGAACTAGAAGAAGGAGAAATATTAATTGAGCATCACTATGTTTCTTTAGACCCTGCAATGCGTGGTTGGATGAATGATACCAAATCGTATATCCCTCCAGTTGAATTAGAGCATGTAATGCGCTCTGGAGCAATCGGAAAGGTCATTAAAAATAATAACAATCCTAAGTTTGAAATTGGAGACTGTGTTACTAGTTGGGGCGGTGTGCAACAATATTCAGTATCTAATGGAGATACGTGGTATAAAGTTGATGAGAAACTGGCTTCGATGCCAATGTATTTGGGGACTTTAGGTATGCCGGGAATGACTGCTTACTTTGGAATCTTAGAAGTTGGTAAAATAAAAGAAGGAGATATTGTTTTAGTTTCTGGTGCAGCTGGGGCTGTTGGTTCTATTGTTGGACAAATAGCCAAGTTAAAAGGTTGTACCGTTATTGGTATTGCTGGTGGACAAGAGAAATGTGATTACCTTAAAAACGAATTGGGTTTTGATGAAGCAATCGATTATAAGAACGAAAATATTTATTCTGCCTTAAAAAAGAAGTGTCCTAAAGGAGTAGATGTGTATTTTGACAATGTTGGTGGTATAATTTTAGATGCCGCTTTAAGTAAGCTAAGAATGCATGCAAAAATTGTTATTTGCGGTGCTATTTCTCAATATAATAACAAACATAAAATAAACGGACCAAGTAATTATTTATCTTTATTAGTAACACGTTCTTCAATGCAAGGAATGGTTGTTACGGATTATGCAAAAGAATTTGGAACAGCTGCAAAACAAATGGGAATATGGATGAAAGAGGGAAAGCTAAAATCTAGAGAAGATATTTATGAAGGCATCGAAAACTTTCAAGAAACGTATAATAGACTTTTCTCTGGTAAAAAGAACGGAAAACTAGTTTTAAAAGTGAAGGCATAATAGTGGAGCAGGAGCATTTTTTTCAATGTCCGCATTGTTGGGAAGAAATTTCTATGATTTTAGATAGTAGTATAAGAGAACAGACCTATATAGAAGATTGTGAAGTTTGCTGCAACCCTATTGAAATAACACCAAATTTTGAAGATGGTGAGTTAATTGGGTTTCATTCTATTTCTATTGATCAATAAAAAAATTGTGACTTGTTTAGAGTTTAATAGAAGTTTACTTTAATTATTTGTACCTCTTTCTTTGGTAGATTAGTTATTAGGATTGGTCCAGGTAAACTCCCTAAATAAGGAGATCCAATCTTTTGGAAAATTTGCTTTTAAAATTAAAACTTCCTCAGAAAACGGATGTTTAAACTTTAATTGACCAGCATGTAAAAACATGTTTTTCCATCCAAAATTTTCCTCAAACATGAGGTCATGGTTTTTATCACCATATTTTGTATCACCTATTAAAGGGTGACTAATTTTAAGTGTATGCAGTCTTAATTGATGTATTCTCCCTGTTTTTGGTTTCAATTCTACTAAGCTGTAACGAGAACAATCATAGGGTTTTACTGGGATCTCTAAAACAACTTGTTCCAATGTTTTTAAATAGGTTAAGGCCTCTTTATATACATTTGAATCGCGTCCTTTTACCGGAGAATCTATGATTTTAGTTTCGGGTGAAAAACCTCTTACAACTCCGTAATATGTTTTTTCTATTTCGTTGTTTGTAAATAATTCTTGAAATTTAGAAACATTTGTAGTCTCTTTTGCTAATAAAATAATACCTGAGGTTTTTCTATCTAAACGATGAATAGGATATACTTTTATTCCTTTTTCTGTTTCTATCAATTGTAGAAGAGCCATTTCATCTGCAACATTTCTAGAATGATGTGCATGATGCACCACCATATTATTTGGTTTGTTTACACAAATTACAAATTGGTCTTCAAAAATTATATCTAAATTCATTATAAAATATTTTTTAGGACACTTTTTTCCTGTTAGAAAAATTTAAATATTGAATTAGTAATAAAGCGATTACACCACAAACAAAAAAACCAATAAATAGAGGTAAAGCGGTGGTATTTATAAAACTGCCAATAAGCATTGCTATGGGCACTGCCATAATTGTAGATACAAAACCATTAATTGCAGCACCAATTCCTGCAATATGGCCAATTGGTTCCATAGCTAAAGCTCTAGTATTTCCAAATAAAAAGGCAATTGCAAAAAATTGCAAGCCAAAAAATGTGACTAAAACATAAATACTTGGGTTGGTTTCACCCGAATACATAAGTATATAAACAAAAGGAATTAATGTAAAAATGATGGTAAAAATACGTACTAGTTTAAACATACCTAATCGTACTACAAAGGTTCCATTTAAAAATGTAGCAATACCAATAAAAAAAGCTAAACCTGCAAAAATAAAAGGAAACTCATCTTTTAAATTGTATTGCTGCTCAAATATGACTTGACTTGCACTTAAATACACCATAAAAGAACCAGTAATACATCCAGAGAAAAATGTAAAAATTACTGCATTTTTATGTTTTATAAATTCCTTTAATCCTGCAATAAGCAGTGATACTTTAAAATCTCTTTTGTTTTCTTTCTTTAATGTTTCTGGTTGTCTTTTCCAGAGCCAAAGCATTACCGCTAAACCAAATAATAACTGACTGTAAAATATAGATTTCCATCCATATAAATCTAACATTATTTTACCTAATGCAGGAGCTACAACAGGTACCAAGATAAAAACAGCAACAACAAAAGACATTACTTTCGCCATGTAATTACCACTAAAACGATCTCTAATCATTGCAATACTTATGGTTCTTGGTGCAGAAAGTCCAATTCCTTGTGCAATTCTTCCAACAATCATCATTTCTAAACTAGTAGAAAAAACACATAGTAAACTAGCAAAAGCAAAAACAATAAAACCGATGTAAATAACTGGTTTTCTTCCATAGCTATCAGATAATGGCCCAGAAATTAATTGTCCAAATCCCAACCCTAGAAAGATCATGGTAATTAAGAGCTGATTATTAGTAGCATCGGTAATACCTATCGTAGCACCAATATTTGTCATGGCTGGGAGCAAAGCATCTATTGCCAAAGACACCAAAGACATTAAAGCTGCCATAATAACAATAAATTCGAACTCAGATTTTTGCCTAATTTTCATTAGGCAAAAGTAGTTATTTAGGTATGATATCTATTTGATATTATACATTCTTTATAAGAATGTTCTTTGAAGGACTTTTCTACGGTTAAAAATTAATAAAATCTATATATTATTTAATATAGCTTAATTGTGCTAATTTTTTATAATTATCCTATTTTATAAGCCTTATTTTTATTTTATCTCTAATACTTTAAGACAACAATGGCTGTATCTTTATTTTTTTTAATAATTATAGATATCATTTTATGAGTACATTATCAACAATTACATTAGAACAACCCCAATTAATAAATGCAATAGACACTATTTGGGTGGCTATTTGTGGTGCAATTATCTTTTTTATGGAAGGTGGATTTGCATTATTAGAGGCTGGTTTTGTAAGATCTAAAAATGCCATGAGTATTATTGCAAAGGTTATTATAGATATTACTTTTGGAGGAATTGCTTTTTATTTAATAGGTTTTGGAATTGCTTATGGGAATTCTAACGGTTGGTTTGCATTTGATACAGGAATAACTACCAAAGATTTAGGTTTAGGCTTAACGGTCTCTAATAAACTATTTTGGTTTATACAATTAGGTTTTGCCATTGCAGCCATTTCTATTGTATCTGGAGCAGTAGCAGAGCGAATGAAAATTTGGAGTTATGCAATTTATGTTTTTATTTTCTGTGCAGTAATGTATCCTTTAGTTGCAAATTGGGTATGGAATCCTAATGGATGGTTAGCTTTAAGAGGTTTTAACGATTTTGCTGGTTCTGCAGCAGTACATGCAATGGGTGGTTTTTCTGCGTTGGCAGCAGCCATTGTTTTAGGACCAAGAATAGGAAAATATCGAAAAAATGGAGAAGTAAATGCAATTCCTGGTCATAATTTACCATTGGCAGCCATTGGTGCTTTTATTTTATGGTTTGGTTGGTTTGGGTTTAACCCAGGTTCTACCTTGGGTGCAGTTGGTAATTGGGAATTAATAGGTACTGTAGCAACAAATACATTTTTAGCCTCGGCAGCAGGAGGAATTTCAACCATGTTTTACACCTATTTTAGATACGGTCAAATAGATATTACCATGACAATTAATGGCGTTTTAGCTGGTTTAGTTGCTATTACTGCAGGTTGCAATGTAGTAGGCCCAAATGCTGCTATAATTATTGGTTTAATTGCGGGTGTTTTGGTAGATATTGCCGTATTGTATATTGATAAATTAAAAATTGATGATCCTGTTGGTGCAATTGCGGTGCATGGCGTTAATGGTTTCTTTGGTGCTCTAGCTGTGGGTTTATTTGCTACGGATGGTGGTTTGTTTTTTGGTGGAGGTACAGCAATGTTAGCTACACAAGCATTAGGGGTTCTTGTAATTGGTGCTTTTGGTTTTGTATTCACTTTTATATTGATGAAAATTATGCAAAAAACGGTGGGCATCCGAATTTCTAAGGTAGAAGAGTCTGCAGGTATAGATGCTGTTTCTTTTGGAGTAGAGGCATATTCTACTTTTGAATAATTATAAGTAACTAAATTTAAAAACATGAAAAAAATAGAAGCAATTATAAGGCCATCAAAACTAAAGGATGTACAAACTGGCTTAAAAGCAGCAGGCATACCATGTAATACAATAATTCCTGTAAAAGGAAGTGGTTTGCAAAAAACATATACAGAGCGTTATCGTGGCACAGAACAATCTATGATTCTGCAAACAAGAATTATGATTATTTGTGTTGTTAGTGATGATAATCTTGAAACTGCTATTGATGTTATTTTAGAAAATGCCTCAGAAAATTTAGTTGGCGACGGTAAGATATTTATATATGCCGTGGAAGATGCAATTCGAATACGGACCAAAACAAGGGGAATAGAAGCAATTAAATAAACGCACGAGTAGATAAAGTTATTTGTTCTTGAGTATTATGAAAAAACCTATTTAACATAATATAAATTATAGTACAAATGTATTGTTTAGTTAGTAAGAAAGGTTTATCCATTTGATAGCTATAATGTAGTATTATGTAAAATATCCCAGAAGCATTCGTTTACATCAGAATAATTGGAACTTGGGTCATTAAACTAATAAGCGGTTTGCTTCGCAGCGTTTAAAAAACATTTGTATCTATAATTAGCCGTTATGTAAAATAGCCGCTACCAAGCGCTCGATTGTTTTATAAAATCAAATTGCTCTGGCAATTTATTTTACACATAATTATCCAACGCTTGCCAACGCCAAAATAAAAGCTAACCTTTTTGCTCTTATTAAAAATCGCGTATTCGATAAAATGTACGTAATAAAAAATTTTAGACGATTCTCGTAAGCTTGCCACAAGAGCATAAATTTTAAAAAAAATAAAATTCTATGCACTTGTTATATTTAGAACTTCAATTAATCCTTTTTTAAATGTTTCATTATCTTTTGTCTTGAAACAAAAGAAACAAAAATTCAAGGCTGCATATAATCTGTCTCTTATACACATCTGACGCTGCCGACGACTCCTTACGTGTAGA
>CAJXTJ010000132.1 GCA_913061165.1 uncultured Polaribacter sp. | reverse complement strand
TGAGTCTCTTAAAGAATATGGGTGTTAATACCATTAGAGTGTATACAGGTATGCAGCCTAAATGGATTACCTATGTTTATGAAACATATGGAATTTACACAATGCTAAACCATACGTTCGGTAGATATGGTTTAACAATAAATGGAGTTTGGACGCCAGTTACTGCATATAACGACCCTAAAACTAAGATTTTACTATTGTCAGAAGTTACGGCAATGGCCAAGGAATATAAAAGCACGCCTGGATTGTTATTATTTTTATTAGGAAATGAAAATAATTACGGTTTGTTTTGGGCAGGAGCAGAAACAGAGGATTTTCCAGAGGAGGAAGAAAAGAAAAAATTTATAGGTGAACGTCTTGGGAGACCAATGTATAAATTGATGAATGACGCAGCTATTAAAATGAAATCGATAAATAATAATTTACCAATTGCTATTTGTAATGGTGATTTGTTGTTTCTTGAAATTATTGCTGAGGAATGCACAGATATAGATATTTATGGAACCAACATGTACCGTGGTAAATCGTTTACAGATGCTTTTGAAAGAGTGAAAAAGGAATTAGACATGCCAATTCTATTTACAGAATTTGGTGCAGATGCTTTTAATGTAATTACCAATGAAGAAGACCAAGAAATGCAAGCATTTTATATCTTAGAGAACTGGAAAGAAATTTATCAAAATGCTGCAGGTTTAGGAAAATCTGGTAATGCAATTGGTGGGTTTACATTTCAATTTTCAGACGGATGGTGGAAATATCAGCAAACAAAAAATTTAGATGTGCACGATAACAATGCATCTTGGTCTAATAGAGGATATCATTTAGACATAGAAGGTAGTAATAATAATATGAATGAAGAGTGGTTTGGAGTTTGTGCTAAAGGTCCAACTAATTCAAAAGGTCTATATGCATTATACCCCAGAGCAGCCTATTTTGCTTTGCAAGAGGTGCATCAGTTAAACCCGTTTCTAAAGGAAATTAATTTAACTATTATTTCGGAACATTTTAAAAAGATAAGGTTAAAAACACATATTTTAAAGGCTAAAGAACAAAAGGAGAGCTTGTTGAAAGATGAGTAGTACTCAGTATTTTATGTAAGCAATATATAATTTTAATAAGAACCTCTTTAAAATAAATGTAGAGGTTCACAGAAGAACAATTTTAATGACAAAAAAGACTATTTTTTTAGGAAAAAATAAAGCAGATTTTCAATCTCAAGAGGTGAAAGGTGAAATGATTCACTTTGAAAATGAAACTTATTATAAGATTGCCAATAGTAATGAAATGAGACCTTTCTTTATGAGTATTGTGTCAGATTCAAATCATTGGATGTTTATTTCAAGTAATGGAGGTCTTACTGCAGGTAGAAAAAATAGTGAGTATTCATTATTTCCTTATTATACAGATGACAAAATTACAGAAGCTGCAGATGTTACAGGAAGTAAATCTATTTTTCAAGTTTTAAAAAATGGAAATATTTATTTATGGGAACCTTTTTCACAAAGACAAATTGGCTTGTATGAAACAAAACAAAATTTATATAAAAATAGTTTTGGAAACAAAGTTGTTTTTGAGGAAATAAATGAAGATTTAGGAATTACGTTTAGATATCAGTGGAGTTCTACAGATACCTATGGTTTTGTAAAAAAATCGACTTTAATTAATAATTCATCAGAAAAAGTAGAAGTTACATTTTTAGATGGTTTACAAAATATTCTTCCTTCAGACGTTGAGACAGATTTACAAAATTCTAGAAGTAATTTAGTAGATGCTTACAAGAAAAGTGAATTGCAACTTGCATCTGGTTTAGGAGTTTATGCTTTAAGTGCAATAATTGTAGATAAAGCAGAGCCTAGTGAAGCTTTAAAAGCAAATATTGTTTGGTCTTTAGGTATCCAAAATCCAACATATTTACTATCATCATTACAATTAGATAACTTTAGAAGAGGAAAAGAAATACATCAAGAAGTAGATGTAAAAGCAGAAAAAGGAGCTTACTTTATTAGTGCTGATATTACCTTAGATGCAAATGAAACGAAGGAATGGCGTTTTGTTGCTAATGTAAATCAAACAATAGGAGCTATTGAAATACTTTCTAAAGCAATATTAAATGATAAAAATTTATTAAATAGTATTGAGGAAGATATTGAATTAGGTACTAAAAAACTAATAGCTTTAACTGGTGCTGCTGATGGTTTGCAGGTAACAGAAGATCCTTTAATTAGTACAAGACATTTTGCAAATACACTTTTTAATTTAATGAGAGGTGGTACTTTTGATGATGATTATACTATTGAAAAGCAAGATTTTATAAAATACATAGGAAAGGCAAACAAAAAAGTAATTAAGAAGAAAGAAACATTGTTAAATGATTTACCAGAATTATTTAAACTGAACACCATTCTTGAGATTGCAGAGAAAGATGAAGATCAAAACTTTAAAAGACTTTGTTTTGAGTATTTACCATTAAAGTTTAGTAGAAGACACGGAGACCCAAGTAGGCCTTGGAATAAGTTTTCTATCAATACAAAAAATGAAATAGACGGTTCTAAAATTTTAGATTATGAAGGAAACTGGCGTGACATTTTCCAAAATTGGGAAACGCTAGCACATTCATATCCTGCATTTATAGAAAGTATGATTCATAAGTTTTTGAATGCAACTACTTTTGATGGTTACAATCCTTACAGAGTTACAAAAGATGGTTTTGATTGGGAAATTATAGAAGAAAATGATCCTTGGTCTTATATTGGGTATTGGGGAGACCATCAAATAATTTACTTATTAAAATTCTTAGAATTTATAGAAAATCACTATCCAAATCAATTAGAAAAAAGATTTTCTGAAGACATTTTTGTGTACGCAAATGTGCCTTATAAGATAAAAGATTACCAAAGTATTTTAGCAAACCCTAAAGATACTATTGAGTTTGATCATGATTTAGATGCTAAAATTCATCAAAAGAAAGAAGAATTAGGTGCAGATGGTGCATTATTAAGAGACGAAAATTTCTTTATTTATAAAGTAAACTTAATCGAAAAATTATTAGCAACTGTTTTAGCGAAGGTTTCTAACTTTATTCCTGAGGGTGGAATTTGGATGAATACGCAACGTCCGGAATGGAACGATGCAAACAACGCTTTAGTGGGTAATGGTGTTTCTATGGTAACGCTAAATTATTTAAATCGTTTTATAAAATTCTTTGAAAATTTGGTTGAAAAATCTACAACTGAAGAAGTTGAAATTTCATCAGAATTAGCAACGTTTTTTAATACTGTAGTAGCAACTTTTAATCAAAATAAAAATATTCTTTCGGGGACTGTTTCAGACATTGATAGAAAAACAGTTTTAGATGGTTTAGGGGAAGCAGGAAGTGTGTATAGATCTACGATTTATGAAAATGGTTTCTCTAGTGAAAGAAGTACTATTACAAAAACAGAATTGTTAGCCTTCTTTTCAATTACAAAAGAGTATTTAGAACATACAATTAAAGCAAACAAACGTTCAGATAATTTATACCATGCGTATAATTTAATGACCATAGAAAATGATACAGAAGTATCTGTTTCTTATTTACCTGAAATGTTAGAAGGACAAGTTGCTGTTTTAAGTGCAGGTTATTTATCTTCTAAAGAAGCTTTAGACGTTTTAGACGGAATGAAAGCAAGTGCTTTATTTAGAGAAGATCAATACAGTTATATTTTATATCCAAATAAAGAATTGGCACGTTTTGATGAGAAAAATGTTATTTCTAAAACTGCAGTAGCACACTCTAAATTATTAACAAAGTTAATAAGTGATGATAATACTCAAATTATCAATCAAGATGTTGCAGGGAAGTACCACTTTAATGCCAATTTTAATAATGCAAATAGATTAAAAGAAGCTTTTGAAGAATTACCAGAAGTATATTCAGACTTGTTAGAAGATGAATCAAAATTAGTATTAAATATTTTTGAAGAGGTTTTTAATCATAAGGCATTTACAGGTAGATCTGGAACCTTCTTTGGGTATGAAGGATTAGGCTCTATTTACTGGCACATGGTTTCAAAGTTATTATTAGCAGTGCAAGAAAACTGTTTAATAGCGGTTCAGAATAATGAAAATGACGTTCTAATAGGAAAACTTTTTGATCATTATTATGAGATTCAGGCAGGTATTGGGGTACATAAGTCTCCAGAATTATATGGTGCGTTTCCAACAGATCCATATTCACATACACCAGGAGGAAAGGGTGCACAGCAGCCAGGAATGACAGGTCAAGTGAAAGAGGATGTATTAAGCAGAATAGGAGAGCTTGGTGTTTTTGTAAGAGCAGGTAAAATTATTTTTAATCCAAGACTATTAAGAGCATCTGAGTTTTTGAAGACTCCGAAAACTTTTGAATATACAGCAATTAGTAAAGAAGATAAAACAATTGATTTAACCGAAGGTGCTCTTGGTTTTACGTATTGCCAAGTGCCAGTAGTTTATAAAAACAGCACATTACAAGGTGTTAAAATACTTTATACTGATGGAAATGTAAAAGAAATAAAAGACTTAACTCTTGATGAAAATACTTCAAAATTAATTTTTGAAAGAACGGGAACAGTAGCTGAAATTCAAGTTTCTATAAAGAGGTAAGTATTTATTATACATTAAACATGAAAATAAGTTTTAAAATAGGCATATCGATTTTAGTTTTAATTTTTAGTTTAGGATGTAGTTCAAAAAAAAATAAAAAGACAATAATAGAAGAAATGACAGCAGCTAAAATATTAGGAAACCCAGATTATATAGCAATTTCCTACGGAGGATACAGGCAAAAATCAAGAGACATACAGCCTACGATTGCAGAAATAAAAGAGGGTATGAAAATATTGTTTGCAATGGGAATTAGAATTGTACGCACTTATAATGTGCAATTACAACAAGCTCCTAATTTATTAAAAGCAATAAGCGAACTTAAAAAAGAAGACCCTTCTTTTGAAATGTATGTAATGTTAGGTGCTTGGATAGATTGCTTAAATGCTTGGACAAATAAAATACCGAATCATCATATAGAAAGTGATCAAAATAACGAAGAAATAGATAGAGCTGTTGCTTTGGCAAAACAATACCCAGATATTGTAAAAGTAATTGCAGTAGGAAATGAAGCGATGGTGCGTTGGGCAGCTAGTTATTACGTGCAACCTAATGTTATTTTAAAATGGGTAACGCATTTACAAGATTTAAAAAAATCTGGAGAACTCTCTACTGATTTATGGATTACCAGTTCAGATGATTTTGCTTCTTGGGGCGGAGGAGACCCTTCTTATAGAACACCAGATTTAGAAAAATTGATTAAGGCAGTAGATTATGTATCTATGCATACCTACCCGTATCATAATACGCACTATAATCCAAGTTTTTGGAGAGTTCCTGCCTCAGAAAACGATCTTACAGAACTAGAAAAAATAGATGGAGCAATGCTGCGGGCGAAGAAATTTGCAACAGATCAATTTTATGAAGTACAAAAATATGTAGAAAGTGTTGCCAAAGACAAGCCGGTTCATATTGGTGAAACAGGTTGGGCTACGTATTCAAACGGATTTTATAGTGATGAAGGTTCTAGAGCATCAGATGAATATAAAGAAGCATTGTATCACAACCATTTAAGAGAATGGTCTAAAGAAAATAATGTTTCGTGTTTTTATTTTGAAGCGTTTGATGAACAATGGAAAGAT
>CAJXTJ010000131.1 GCA_913061165.1 uncultured Polaribacter sp. | reverse complement strand
AACTAATGGTTATATCTCTTTACAAAGTGAAAGTCATCCAATAGAGTTTAAAAATATAGAAATTTTAGAATTTTAAAAACCTTCTTAGAAATTTCTAAGAAGGTTTTTAAAATTTATATCATATAAAATTTACTCTACAATTAACTTTCCTTTCATCATTGCATAATGTGCAGGAAAACTACAGATATAATCGTATGTTCCAGCAGCTGGTGCAGTAAACGCTATGGTAGTTGTTTCTCCACCACCAAGCATTTTAGTATATGCAATAACAGCGCTTGTTCCTTCTGGAATATAATCATTTTCTTTAGCTGCTGCTGCTTTAGATGCAAATACAGATGTTTTAACACCTTGCTTTAAAAAGACAACATTATGTCCCATGACTCTTTTGTCTAGTTTACCGGTATGCGTTAGTGTCAGTTTTATTTTTTGACCCGCTTTTACAGTAATCTTTCTAAGATTAAATTTCATGCGGTCAGAAGTAATCATGTTAACATTTACAATACCATCGGCATCTACAACTACCATTTCTTTTTTTGGAGCCTTTTTGGTTTTGATTACAGTAGTTTTTTTTGCTTTTACAGGAACTTTTTCCTCTTTACTTTTGCCACAACTTACAAAGAAAGTAATGCAGACAATTGCTGTTAAAATATGTTTCATTTTTTTGAGATTTTTCATAGCACTAAGTTACTGTTTTCTCTCATGAAAGCAAAAGAAAATTGAATGAAACCAACGTATAATAATGGGTTGTTTCCTTTTTATTTTTAAAGCGGTTTTCTTAGGATGCTGGTAGTGTACTATTCTTGTATTTTTTTAAATTAATTGGATTATTTTTTTACTCATGGGTTTTGTCATTGAGTAAAAAACATCCATAAATAGTCCGTTTTCGTCAATTAAATATTTTTGAAAATTCCATTTTACAGAAGAGTTCTTTTTTCCGTTTTTAGCTTTTGTAGTCAACCATTCGTATAATTCGTGTTGCCCCTTTCCTTTTACCTTAACTTTAGTTGTTAACGGGAAATCTACTCCAAAATTAAAACGACAAAAACTTTCAATTTCTGCAGCGGCTCTGGGTTCTTGGCCTCCAAACTGATTGCAAGGCAAACCAATAACTACTAACTTGTCTTTGTAGTTGGTGTACAGTTCTTGCAAGCCATCATATTGTTTTGTAAATCCGCATTCTGAAGCCACATTTACAAACAGTATTTTTTTTCCTTTATATTTTTTTAGGTCGATATTTTTACCGTCTATGCCTTCAATCTTAATATCGTAGATAGATTCTTTTACAACTGTTTTACTTTGAGCAGCTGTGTTTATATAATTAATTAGAAAGAAGAGATATATTATTTTTTTCATAACATGTTTTTTTACTTTTTAGACGCATTGTAAAGATAAGGGTATTGTGAATATCAAAAAAAATAGTAATACTCAAAAAAAGGTGTATTTGTTGTAAATAAAAAACTCTCAACTTAAAAAAAATGGAAGGTTTTAGTGTCTCTTTCGTTTTCAAACTTATTCTATAAGAATTTAATAGACATATAAAGTTTAAAAGAGTTCCTTTTTTTTGAATAGGACTGGTATATAATATTAATTTATTTAGTATTCACTTACTTATACCACGCCACCTCGTGTAGGGATTTCTATTATAGGTATTCTGTTTTATAAATAACTTAACCACCATTTATCTTTATTATTTTGTTTATAGTTATCAAATTTTTTACAAATCGGATAAAGCAAAATAATGACACCAATCCAAACAGCATAAACAATCCAAAGTGTATATCCAAATCCTTTTAATGCCGCTGAATCGTTTACCCATTCTTCTAAAATCATTGTTTGCCAGCCAAATCCAGAAAGTTCTGCAAAGAATATGGCTATAAGATGAATAAGATAAAGGTGTAAGATGTAATAGAAAAAAGGAACTCTTCCAAAAGCGCTAAAAAAGTCAACCACTCTACCTTTTAGTTTTTCTGAATTTGCCAAGAAAATAAATGCGGCACCTAATGTCATTAATAAATAATCTAAAGACGGCGGGTATTTAGAAGGATTTAAAAAAGAAATTAAATTCTTTGAAAATAATCCATAATTCTTCCAAGGTGTTGGATCACCGTATGTATTCGTAAATCGTAAAATTACGAATGTTACAATTGCTAAAAACCCTATGATATTAAAAATTTTTTTCCGTTTTTCACCGTCATAAGATTTATCATAAAAAGATCCAAAACAATAACCTAAAGACATTACAGCAACCCATGGAATTATTGGGTATACAAATGCAATTTTACCCCCATAAAATAAGTTGTAAATACTGAATTCATGTAGTATTGACCAAAACATATTACCATCAAAGTGAATGTTATCTAAAAGGTTATGACCAAAAATTAAAACTAAACTGAAGACTAAAATCAACCTTCTCCGAAGGTGAATTAATACTGCTAAAATAATCATGCTAATTCCCAAAGACCAAATAACCCCTAATACGATAGTTTTAAAATAAACATCAAAAAACCAACCAAAATTAATGATTACTATTTCAATAAAAATCAACCAAAGACCACGTTTTAGAAGAAAGTTAGACAACTCGTTTTTAGATTTTCTTTTACCAACCATAAATGCAGAAGTTCCGGCTAAAAAACAAAATATTGGTGCACAAAAATGTGTGATAAATCGTGTAAAAAAAATAGGTAATGTACTTTGCTCTGGGTCCGCTGGATCAAAAAAGAAAGCGGGGAAGTGAATGAAGTCTCTTATATGGTCAAGTGCCATAATAACCATTACTAAACCTTTTAATACGTCAATAGATTTTATTCTAACTTTAGGAATTATTGCCATAAATTGTATACGATTTGTTAGAGTATTTATTTTAGGTACTTCTAAAACAGAATTAATGGCTCTAATTATTGATTTCTATTTTTTAAGAAATAATTTTTATTTTATTTAGCGGACAAATCTACACTAATTCCAGTCATATGTATAATCGCAAAAATAATAGAGACAATATTCAATCAACAATAATTTAATGAAACACTTAAACCACAGGCGTCTCTTAAGTAATTAAGGTTAAATTATTAATAATTACTGATTAAACACTTAAATAAAAAAACCTCAACCTAATTATAATCAAATAGTTGAGGTTTTTATTAGTACTCAAGGCGGGAATCGAACCCGCACTTCCGAAAAAACTGGATTTTGAATCCAGCGCGTCTACCAATTCCGCCACTTGAGCAAGTTTTATTAGCAGTGCAAATGTATTAAATTATTTTATTTTAAAGTCACTAAATTAATTCCAAACTAAATAAATTAATTCTACTTTTGTTTCCTCACAACAACTCACTAAAAAACACGCACTAAATGCCTAAAAATCAACTAGCCCCAAAAATTTTTGCCTGCAGGCAAAGTTCAATTTTGGCAGAGAAAATTGCAAAAGAATACAATACTACTTTAGGAAAAGTAAAGACTACTTATTTTAGTGATGGCGAATTTCAGCCCGCTTTTCAAGAATCTGTAAGAGGTAGACGTGTTTTTATTATTGGTTCTACATTTCCTAATGCAGATAATTTAATGGAAATGCTTTTGATGTTAGATGCTGCAAAAAGAGCTTCTGCCAGACATATTACGGCAGTAATGCCTTATTTTGGTTGGGCAAGACAAGACAGAAAAGACCAACCTAGAGTTGCCATCGGTGCAAAACTAGTCGCTAACTTGCTACAATCTGCGGGTGCAACAAGAATAATAACAATGGATTTACATGCAGATCAAATTCAAGGTTTTTTCGAAAAGCCAGTAGATCATTTATATGCATCTACTATTTTTATGCCATATGTTAAGAGTCTAAATTTAGACAACCTAACAATAGCGTCTCCAGATATGGGAGGTTCTAAAAGAGCATATGCGTATTCCAAACACCTACATTGTGATGTTGTAATTTGTTACAAGCAACGTAAAAAAGCCAATGAAATTTCTAGTATGGAGCTTATTGGAGACGTAAAAGGAAAGAATGTTATTTTAGTAGATGATATGATAGATACAGGTGGAACTTTAGCACACGCTGCAAATTTAATGATGGAAAGAGGTGCTATAAGTGTTCGTGCAATTTGTACGCATCCAATATTATCTGGAGACGCATATAATAAAATACAAGAATCTGGTTTAACAGAATTGATAGTTTCAGATACTATACCTTTAAAGAAGGAAACTTCTAAAATAAAAGTGGTATCTTGCGCGCCATTATTTGCTGATGTTATGCATAAAGTGCAAGACAATACTTCAATTAGTGGACAATTTTTAATGTAAAATAAATTAATAAAAAAAGTAATGAAATCAATTACAATTAAAGGATCAAAAAGAGAAAGCGTAGGTAAAGTAGCAACTAAAGCCTTACGTAATGCTGGTATGGTTCCTTGCGTTATATACGGAGGAGATAAAGCTATGCATTTTTCAGCAGAAGAATTAGCATTTAAAAAGTTGGTATACACTCCAAACGTTTATACTGCAACAATTAGTGTTGATGGACAAAAAATACCTGCTATTTTAAAAGAGATCCAGTTTCACCCGGTATCTGATAAAATCATACATGCAGATTTTTATCAGTTATTTGATGATAAAGAAATTACAATGAAAATACCAGTACAATTAACTGGTACTTCTCCTGGAGTATTAAATGGTGGTTCTTTACGTTTTACAAACCGTAAATTAAGAGTAAAAGCATTACCTGCTAACTTACCAGATTTTGTAACTGCTGATATTTCAGGGTTAAAAATTGGAAGTAAATTAGTAGTAGCTTCATTAGCTAATGATGGTTATACTTTTATGCACCCAGATAATACTGTTGTTGTGCAAGTTAGAACTTCTAGAAACGCAACTGATGATGCGGAAGACGAAGAAGCAGAAGCTACAGAAGCTGCTGCACCAGCTCCAGCCGCAGAATAACTTACAACTTATAGAAAACAAGAAAGCGTTACAATAGTTGTAACGCTTTTTTTTACGCTATTTTTTTTAGTACAATACTATTTTTTTTCTTAGTATTTTTGAAGAATGAATGTATTGGCTTTTTTTAAAAACGCTTTTAGTCTTAATATAGAAACGAAAGAAGAGTGCATGAAGAAATTTTTAATTATTGGTTTGGGTAATATTGGTGCAGAATACACTAATACGCGTCATAATATTGGTTTTAAAATTGTTGATGAAGTTGCTAAAGAATATAAAACAACCTTCGAAACAGAAAAATTAGGAGATGTAGCTACTTTTAGACTAAAAGGAAGAACCTTTATTCTTTTAAAGCCTAGCACATATATGAATTTAAGTGGAAAAGCAGTAAAATATTGGATGGATAAAGAAAACATATCCATAGAAAATATTTTAATAGTTACAGATGATGTACATATAGATTTTGGTACCATTCGTATAAAAGCAAAAGGTTCTGCCGGAGGTCATAACGGATTAAAAGACATTCAGCAAGTCTTAAATACCCAAGAGTACCCTCGTTTTAGATTTGGGGTGGGTGCAAACTACTCTAAAGGCAGGCAGGCAGATTTTGTACTAGGCCTTTGGAGTAAAGAAGAAACTAGCCAATTAATAGAACGTTTACCAACAGCTGCTAAAATAATTACGTCTTTTGGTACTGCAGGTTTGTCAAATACTATGAATGAATTTAATGGGAAGTAAAAGGCTTTGTAAATATTCAAATTATTACATAAAAAAAGCTGTCTATTTTAAAATCTGTCTCTTATACACATCTCCGAGCCCACGAGACCTCTCTACATCT
>CAJXTJ010000130.1 GCA_913061165.1 uncultured Polaribacter sp. | reverse complement strand
ATAAAAATTCCTAATATTATTTCATATCTATACCTTTTCATAATACTAAATTAATCTGCCGGATACATTTTAACATTATCTACGAAAGCATCTTTATTTGTATATGCGTAAATAAATATAGCTACTTCACCAACAGAATTAGATCTAAACTTAAGTTTCACAGTTGTACCACCTGAACATGAATTGTCTGCAAACTTTCCTTTAGCTTCGGTTCCAATATGTTCTACCAAAGAATTACTAGCAAGAGCAACATCACTATCACTATAATGACCATTTAAAATTGACGCAACTACACTATTGGTTTCAGCACCTCCAGTTTTAATAGCATATTCATACTCAAAAATATAATCTGTATTCGGGCTTACTATAACTGCTTGGTATGCGTATCTAGTATCACCAGAGTCCGCAGTGCCATCTGCATCATCAGCACTATTGCTAGATGACCATTTTGCACCTCTAGATTTAGAACCAGTATCAACTCCATCATAATTTGTACAAGACCCATCAGAGGAACCACTAAAAGGATTTGAACTTCCTGGTGTGTTCGCTATTTTCCAATCACCATATACTTCACTAGAACTCCCATCAAAATGTCCCCATAGAATTTCTGGATTCAATGGACCAGATGGTCCACCAACAGTAACTTCTTTACTAATAGAAGTTGGTTTATTCAAAGAGTTTGTAGTTGTTAGCGTTACCATATACATTTTTTCTAAACCATCATTAGCATAACTATATGTTGGGTTTTCATCTGTTGAACTACCTGAACCATCTCCAAAATCCCAACTATAACTAGTCGCTAATTCAGAAGCATTTTCAAAGGTAACATCATAATCACTAGCTACCTCATCAAAAGTAAACTCAGGAACTGAAAGTGGAGCTCTATAAAGATAAATATTATCTACATTAAGAGTTGCCTCGTTACTTGCAGTAGCACCTGCTCCTAATTCAAATGTTATAGCATCAATTTGAGTAATTCCTTCGGAAGCAAAATCTAAATCTAGACCAGTCCAAACATTATTTGTTAGCGTTTGCTCAAAAGTTTTTCCTCCCAATGTTATTTTTACTTTATCGACACCTACTTCATAAATAGAATGAAGGTCTACGTGTAAATAATCAGCAGAAGCATTTGTTCCAAAAACATCTGCAATAATAATAGGAGTACTAAAAGTAATAGATGCCTTATTAGTACCCTGAAGTCTAGAATACTGAATTACCTTGTTTTTTAAATCTCCAACTTCTACTTCATTATACTCTGCAGTACCAGCCTCTAAATTAGAACCTGATATTGTGTTTGTATACCCATTAAGAGTACCATCATTTTGAGTACCATCACTAAAAACAGAAAAGACATTTCCATTTAGAATTATTGGCGAATCTGGTGATGACGATACAGTATTAATTGAATGATTAACCGTTATATTGTCTGTAAGTACAACATCTGAAAGACCTTTATCCGATTTTGCGGTTACCGTTATTGTATAATTAGCAGTTTCAAAATCATTTGAATAATCATAAGAAACGGTAGTGCCGCTAGCCCCACTAATTGTAATAGGAGAAGTTCCAGCTCCAAAGTCTACTTCATAAGAAGAAACTCCAATAGCTAATGGTTTTACGGTTATATAGGTACCATCTTTTAAACCGTTTTCATCTGCTTCAACAGAAGATGAAAGGCTTGAAAAAGTTATTTCCGTAAGGCCCGTGCCTGTATAATTTTCAGTTGGAATAAAATCATTTTCTTCACAAGATGTAATAAATACTATTACAAGTAGCGTTAATATTCCTTTTTTTAATAAATCCATAATTATTTGTTTTTTATTTTTTATCAAAATTAATCTGCTGCGTATACTTTAACATTATCTACATAAACATCCACATCTGTGACTGCATAAAACATAATAGCAACTTCACCACTAGCATTCGCTCTAAATTTTTGCTGAACGGTTGTATGTCCAGTTTTTCCTTTTACCTCATCTGCAATAAATTGCACAATAGGAGTACTTGCAACTGCATCAGCTCCGTCAGCAAAATGACCATTTAAAATTTCTGCATAAATTCTATTTCCACCTGGTGCAACACCTGCTGCTTCTGCTGGCGTTTTTATAGCATATTCAAATTCTAAAATATAATCTACATTACGCACTGGAGATGTTAATGTTGGAGATACTGTAATTGCTTGGTAAGCATATCTCGTATTAGAACTTAAGTATGCTCCAGCCGAGGTAGCTTTGGTCCATTTTGCACCTTTTGTTTTTGCTCCATTATCAGATCCGTCATAGTTTGTAAAAGAACCATCAGAACTAGCATTAAAAGCACTAGTTGTTCCACCAGTAAAATTCTCAAAACTCCAACCACTAGAACCTCCATTAAAGTCTCCATTATTAATAGTTACTGGAATAGCTACAAATTTATCTACCACTTCAACCTCTATTGTTACTGTTGTTGATGCTTCATTTGCATCTTTAGAAGTCAATGTAACAGGATATATACCTTCACCTGCATCAAATGTAAAACTAGGATCTTTATCTGTTGAACTTCCTAATCCATTAAAATCCCAAATATAATTTGTAGATTCAGTAGATAAATTATTAAACTCTATGGATCTAAAATTAACAGCATTTGGTATGTAATCAAAATTAGCTGTAGGTAAAGTATTATCTGGTAATGACCCTGCCTCGGGTAATTCAAATTCAAAAGCCTCTTCACAACTAACAGATAATGCCAGTATCGAAAAGCATAACACTATCTTTAAAGTATTTTTAAAATTATTTAATTGATTTTTCATTTTGATTAATTTTAAATATTATTATTGAGGGTTCTGCGTTAAAAGACCTTCGCTTAAATTAATTTCTCTTGACGGAATTGGCAGTAATAATCTTCTAATATTATAACTTGTATATCCTTTTAAAGTAGCGTGCGCTCCCAAAACATCATGTGCAACTCCCAATCTTAACAAATCAAAGAAACGATGGTTTTCAAAAGCTAACTCTACTCTTCTTTCTAATAGTAGTGTGTTTACAGTTAAAACTGCAGGTCTATCTGTTATGGCATCAAAACCAGCTCTAACTTTTACTTTCATAAAAGAATCTAATGCATTAGCATCATTAGTATCATTACCTTGCATAATTGCTTCTGCATGCATTAATAATACATCTGAATAACGTAAAATAATCCAGTCATTACCTGCATTCCCTGGCTGATCTCCATATATAGGAAGATTTGTATCAGAAATATCAGATCCTAATGGTAGAAATTTAATTACCTCTGCATCTTCTGGTATCGGTAGATTCGCATCGTCTCCAAAAGCAGCATAAGATGCCCCTGTTCTATTACCTCCATTATTCATAAAATCTACAGCAAGATTTGGATTTACAATATTAAGACCATCTTGTCTTCCTTGACGTTTATAAGAAGTAAACTCTGATGAAAATCCTTGGCTTTCATTAGGATCTCCTGACGCATATTGAATTGCAAAAATAATTTCATTATTTAATTCGTTATAGAATACATTTCTAAAATCAGTCTCTAACGCTAAGTCACCACTATTAATAATAGCTTCACACATTTGTTTTGCACCTACATAATTAGGTGTTGGTTGTGTAAGGTAAACTTTAGCTAAAAGCCCTTGAGCAGCAGCTTTAGATGCTCTAGACTTATGGGTATTATCTAAATTGGTAGTACCTTCTTGCAAGTCTAATACAATTTGCTCATACACCTTTGCTAAATCAACTCTTGTAAAAAGTAATTCTTTTTCGTCAGAAGTAGCAACTTTTGTTAATAATGGCACAGCTCCATACAATCTTACTAAATTAAAGTAAGCGTAGCCTCTTAAAAATTTAGCTTCAGCTGTATATTTATTAATATTAGAAGCATCTGCGTTCGCAACATATTTCAACACATTATTAGCTCTAAATATAATTTCATACATAGATTGGTAATAATCTTCTGATTGAATATTTTCTGGCTCAACTATGTATCTATGAAAATCTGCTCTTGACCCCTCAAGTGTTTTACTTCTTGTATTATCAGAACGATGCTCTGTTAAAAGGTACTCTAATTGAACACCTCTATTAAACCTAACAGAACTAGATTGTGTATTTTCATTAACTCCTTGAATGGCATCATAAATTCCAATAACGCCACTTAATACATCGGCATCAGTTTGAAAAAAAGTTTCTGCCACAATAACAGTGTCGGGTAATGGGTTTAAAAACTCATCCGAATTACAAGAGACAAACAAAGTCGCTGTAATGGTAAAGATTAAAAATTTTATATATTTTTTCATAATTAAATATTTTTACAATTAAAAATTAACGTTTAAACCTACTGAATATGTACTAAACAAAGGCGTACCTGCTCTTTGTGCACCATAAGATTGAGGCGAATTATTACTATCAATAAACTCTGGATTAAAACCATGATAATCATCAGATGTAATGTATAATAAATTCTGACCCGTAGCATAAACCCTTAATGAAGCCATCCCTAATTTTGATACTGCATCTTCTGAAAAGACATAACCAATATTTACATTTCTTAATGAAAAATAACCTGCACTCATTACAACATCATTTGTATGTATTCTGGGTTTAAGAAAAGAAGCATCTGGAATAACACCTGCATCTACAACTGCTTGCACATCTGAAGTAGCACCTGTCCAATGCGTATAAAAATATTGATCACCAATGTTTTTAACTTCTGCACCTTGACTTCCTTGAATCATGAAAGAAAAATCAAAATTCTTATATTTAAAATCGTTTGAAAAACTCCAAACAATGTCTGGGTATGGGTCACCTAAAATAGTTTTATCATCATTTGTAATGATACCATCACCATTTAAATCTTTAACAATAATATCTTCTGATTTACCGTTGATAGGAATCCATGGAGAATTCCAATATTCAGTAGCTAATTCTTTATCTACAACATATCCATAAAAAGATGAGATTGGGTTTCCAACAGAGTTTATCCACTGTGAACTTCTTCCAAAACCATCTTCTGTTAATGCTCCGTCAGACTCACCATAATCTAGCAATTCATTTTTATTGGTTGATGCTATTAAAGTTGATCCCCAAGAAAAATTTTCATTTGAAATATTTTTAGTTCTTAACTCAAGTTCAAATCCACTATTCGCTACTTTACCTAAATTTACAATACCACTATTAAAACCAGTACCATAAGAAACAGGATTATCTAACAATAACTTATCACTAGTTCTCTTATAATAATCTAAAGATCCAGTTATTTTATTATTTAAAAAACCGAAATCTAAACCTGGATTAAATTCTTCAGAAGCCTCCCATTGCAATAACGCATTTGCAATATTAAGTGGCGAATTACCTGGGTTTATTACACCATCAACAATTGCATTTGTACCAGTTAATTGTGCCAAATAAGGCCATGCATTTTCGGTAACACTTCCTAAGTTAAAGTTTTCTGCTCCAGTAAGACCATAACTTACTCTTAATTTAAATTTACTTAAAATATCGCTTTCTGATAAGAAATTTTCGTTGTGTGCATTCCAACCTACAGAAGCTGCAGGAAAGTTACCCCATTTAGAATCTATTCCAAAAACAGAACTACCATCTCTTCTAAATGAAGCAGATACTAAATACTTATCTGAAAAAGCATAATTAATTCTACCAAAATATCCTATTTTATTTTTTACAACATTTAACTCTCCATCATTAATAATTGTAGTAGCTCCTTGTAAATTTTTTAATAAGTCATTAGTATAACCTCTGTCTCTTATACACATCTGACGCTGCCGACGACTCCTTACGTG
>CAJXTJ010000129.1 GCA_913061165.1 uncultured Polaribacter sp. | reverse complement strand
GAGATGTAGAGAGGTCTCGTGGGCTCGGAGATGTGTATAAGAGACAGATTTAAAATCAGGCTCATCTAATCGAAGAATGTCTTCAATCATCCCATTCATAGCAATAACACCAATATTTGCAACAAAAGTTCCACTCTGTGGAATGGATTTTAGCAATCCATAAAATTCTAATTTTTGAATAGCTTCTCTAACATTACTTCTACTAACATTAAATTTTTCTGAAAGCATTCTTTCAGATGGTAATTTTTCTCCAGGTTCTAAATTCTTATAATTGATTAAATCTCTAATTCCAATTATAATTAAATTTTGAACTTTTTGACTTTCAGTCTTTGTTAGTACTTCTAACTTCATAAATAAAAATTTTATACTGTTAACCAAAGATAATATTAAATGTATAAATACAATTTCTACACAGATAAATTTTTTTAATAATTAAGGTTTTACTATTTAAGACTCGTCTTAAATAGTAAAACCTTAATAAACTAGTTAATAGAATAGTTGTTTTACCAATTTATTAGTAACCAGGGTTTTGGGTAATTACTCCATTACTAGCAAAAATCTCTGAAGTTGGAATTGGAAATAAATGATAATTACTATCAATAGTCATTCCCATTTCCGCATTAACAGCACCAGTTCTAACTAAATCAAACCATCTATGACCTTCTAGAGCTAACTCCAATCTTCTTTCATTAGCAATTGCAGTTCTAACAGTTGCTTTCGCAGTTGCAGTAACGTTTGCCAAATTAGCTCTACTTCTAATTTTATTAAGTTGCGTAATAGCAGAAGATGAATTTCCATTTTCATTTAATGCTTCTGCATACAATAAAATTACATCTGCTAATCTTAGTTCTATAAAATCTTGTTCAGCACCTGCAGATCCAAATTTAACAGCTATACGCGAAGGACCAGATAAATCGATCGTTGCATTTTTTCTAGTGGTATCTCCAGCAGCATCAAAAGCATTAACTAAATCTGCAGTAATTGGATCTTCATCAGATTTTGTATCTCCACCGTTACTCCATAAAGGAAATGTAGTACCACTATAGTCACTTATTGCTATAGACCCTGATATCTGAGTTGCAAAAATAACTTCAGTATTCAAGTCAGTACCAGAGCCAAAAATATCAGCAAAGTTAGGCTCTAATCCCAGACCAGCAGCACCAGCTCCATTTACAACAGCAGCTAAATTAGATTCTGCATTCATAAAATCTCCCATTTGCATATATACTTTACCTAATAATCCTTGCGCAGCAATTGCAGATGCTCTTCCTGAAGATAATCCACTGTTATCTAAAGCACTTTTTGCATCCGTTAAATCAGAAATTATTTGACCATATACATCAGCAACTGGCTGTCTTTTTAATATTGAAGTATCTTCTGTGCTTGGTGCGCTAGATAAATTAAGAGTAACATCTCCAAAAACTTTTACTAATTTAAAATAAGCCAAGCCTCTTAAAAATTTAGCTTCACCAATATGTCTAGCATTTGAAGAATTTTCAATAACTATATTCGTACTTAATATAGATTTATATAAAGCCGCATAAAAAGGTTGGAAAAAATTACCTTCCATAGTTGATACATCCCCATTGAATGTCGCAAACGAATTATGTGGCGATTCATCAAACTGAGTGTTATCTGCTCTAAAATCTCCCATTACTGCAATTGGAGTAGCAGAACCAGTTTGATAATTATATGCTGCATTCAAAACTCCATCAAAATCTGTTAAAGATTCTGGACTAGCAATATTTGATGGAGATTGATCTAAATCTGTTGAACATGCTGATACGACCAACATTAGTCCTAATAATATTATATTTATTTTTTTCATTTTTTCTTTATTTAAAAATTAAGATTCAAACCTAAAGTAAAGCTTCTAACAACTGGACTTGCACCTACTTGAAAACCTGATGTTGTAGGTCCATTGTAATCACCTGTAGTTTCAATACCTTCTGGATTATAAGAAGTATAATTATCTGCCATTAAGTATAATAAGTTAGTAGCTGCACCATAAACTCGAACAGAACTTAAGCCAACTTTTTTAGCTAGATTTTGTTTAAGAGTATAACCAATTGTTATATTTCTTAATGCCAGATAAGAAGCATCCTGAACATTTGCATCTAAGTTGTCTTTTGCACCTTTAACAAACATGCCATTATGTACAGCACGTCCATCAGCATCTTTAAAACCATCTACTAATCTTCCACCCCATTGAGAACCATAATAATAAGGATCTATATTAAAAACTTCTGCTCCTTCTGCTCCTTGAAATTGTAATGACATATCAAAGTCTTTATAACTCATAGAACTACTCAATCCCCAGTAAAAATCTGGTGTATTTTGCCCTACTTTCACTAAATCTCCACCCTCTTCAACAGTTCTTGTTTTATCAATTACTCCATCATTGTTTTGATCTATTACATAATATTCGCCATTGCTATTGTTTGGGTTTCTTGTACCATCCTCTAAGTACTTCATTTCAACTTGTCCTGCAGTTTCTAATGCCCACATTTCACCAATTTGACCTCCTACATAATTTCTGAAGACAACATCTCTACCAGATTGACCTACGGGTTGTCTCGGTAATTCATCTAAACCTCCTAAATCTGTGATTTCTGTATTAACTGTAGATAGATTGGCATTCACATTCCATGAGAAATCATTTTTTTGAATGATAGCTGCAGAAAATTCAAATTCAACTCCAGAACTTCTTACATCTCCAGAATTTAATTTTATAGCATTTGTTCCAAGAACTTCAGAAACACTTTGATTAATTAAAATATCTTCAATATCTGAAGTATAGTAATCTACACCTAAAGTAAAACGATTATTTAAAAAACCTAAATCAAAACCAAAATTAGTTTCTGTATTTGTTTGCCAAGTTAAATCTAGATTTGCTACATCTGAAGGAATATTAAATCCAGTACCATAAACTGTTGCAGTAGGACTTAATAAACTTAATGAGTTGTAAGAACCTAAAAAAGAAGCAGTACCTAATGAACCAGTACTAAATCTTAATTTTAATTTACTCAACACATCATTATCTTCTAAAAAAGATTCTTTATGTGCATTCCATCCCAAAGAAACCGCTGGAAAAGTAGCATATTGATTGTTAGCGCCAAAACGAGAATCACCATCTCTTCTGATAGAAACAGAAGCTAGATACTTATCATCATAAGCATAATTAACTCTTCCAAAAATACTTTTTCTTACTCTAGTTTCATCTCTTTCTTTTACAGCAATATCTGCCGGTAATAACAAACTAAAATTGACAACAGCAGTATTTGGCACATTAGTACCGTCTAGAGAAGTTCCTCTAAAAGTAGTAGATTGAAATTCAACACCAGCTATTGCGGCTAAGTTGTGTTTACCAAAATCTTTTGTATAATTTAAAGTAGTTTCACTTAATATAGAAGATACTTTTACATCTGTTTGATCTAAATTTGTTGCACTACCACGTCCTTTAGCATCAGACATAAGTCCTCTCCAATAATAATCTTGAGTATCTCTCATGTCACCACCTAAAACTGTTTTCACATCCAATCCTTCTAAAATAGTATAAGATAAATAAGAATTAATATTCATGAAATAGGTTCTTTGTGTTCTTTCAGAATTATCAAGCTTCGTAGCAGGACCTTGATCACCAGAACCTCCAATACCATTATTAGCCCTTCCATAATGCCAATCGTTCACGTAATCTCCTGGCTCTAATGTGTATATACTTCTATTATAACCTAAAGCTTCTGTTGCACCACCATTTACTCCACTATCAAATGAAGAAAGACCCAAAGCTTGCGCTTGCTGATCTAATGCTTGAACAAAAGCAATAGATGCTTCTGTATGATAAATTGGATGCACACTATATGCTCTAGAAAGATCTCTAACATCCCATCCAACAATTTGTCTTTTAGAAGCAAAACCATTAAAGCTCATACCTGTTTTAAACTTCTCTCCTAATTTAGCATCAATATTTAGACGGGCATTTAATCTTTCAAAACCTTGAGTTCTAACAATCCCAGTTGCATCCTGATAACCAACAGATCCAAAATACTTTACATCATCTGTACCACCGCTCATACTAAAATTATGGCTAGTAGTATTACCTGTTTGGTATAAAAAATCTTCTACACTCATTTCATCAGGAGAATTTTCATAACCAGTTAATCTGTATTCTAAAAAAGCTGGGTCTATTTGAGAAACATCCCAATTTCCTGCAGCAATTTCTGCTCTTGAATGTGCAGCCCATTCAGATCCTGTCTTAAGTATGTTATCACGATATTTATTTGAGAAACTCGTATAGGTGTTATAACTAAATTTAGGTTTACCTGTTTTTCCTTTTTTAGTAGTAACCAAAACAACACCATTTGCACCTCTTGACCCATAAATAGCGGCAGAAGCAGCATCTTTTAAGATTTCTATACTTTGAATATCGTTTGAATTAACTGTTGCTAAACTTCCTGAGATAGGAAAACCATCCACAACAATTAATGGGTTTGAGCTGCCTGATACAGAAGAAGCTGCTCTAATTTGAATTTTCGGATCTGCACCTGGCTCTCCACTTGCATTTTGAATTAAAACACCAGCTAACTTACCTGCTAATGCCTCGTCTACCCGGGTAGCTTGAACGGCAGCAACATCATCACCACCAATTTTTGAAATAGCACCTGTAAGGTGACTCTTCTTTCTTGTTCCATACCCAACAACTACAATTTCATCTAGGCTAGTAGTGTCTTCAACCATCGAAATAGCTAAAGTTTGTTGATCTTCTATAGCCACTAATTGTTTCACATACCCCAAATAAGAAAACTCCAAAACGTCTCCTTTTTGAACTTTAATTTCAAAATTTCCATCAAAATCTGTAGCTCCACCTTTGTCTGTATTTACTATCCTATAGGTTACCCCCGGAAGTGTTGTATTGTCTGCTTGTGAAGTTACAATACCTTTTATCGTATATTCTCCTTGCGCGAATAACGAAATGTTGAATAACAATACTAAGAGTACTATTATATTCTGTTTTAAATTCATAATTTATGTTTAAGTTTAAGTTTTTAAAAAATTATTAGCTTCATATTTGTTTATAAAACTAAGCCTTAACAACTTTCACGTAATTTTTAAAAAGAAAATATTAGCGAATAAAATAATAGTATATTTTGTATATTTGCTAAACTTATACTTAATTTTTATAGATTTTGTGTCAGTTTATACTTCCCTCAGAAGAAGTGTTATTACTAAGGGATAGGCGTGCACCTATCCTTTTTTTTTGTTTAAAGATCTATATATCCATCATATTATATGTTTTTTAAAATAAATTAGTATTGGTTTTCCAAACTGGTTATCCAGATTGGTTTTCCAAATATAGTTAAATATTTCTTAAAAAAAAAAAGAAAAAAGTTTTAATTACTAAAAACTAGCATATTAGACCATAAATTTTCTAGAAAAAAATTTAATTACCAGTTAAAGATAGTCTTCCATATCACATACGTGATTGCAAGCACGATTGCCCAACTAATAATTTTCGTGTAATCTCGCCTAGTTCGTTTCATAAAAATCTTTCTCTATGCTTGTTACTTCAACCATTCTAAATTTCAATTTTTATCTATAAAACTAGTAATTTGAGAATGATGCTATTTATGATTATAAGCCTATTCCACTTGCGTCAAATAAAAATTTAACAAGCATAACCTAATTATACTCAATTCTTTTTAAATTAAACCATCACCAAGTAATTCCTGCTCTTTGTTCTAGTCTGAAAAAAAATTAATTACTTTCTACAAATGTTTTTAATACCTCTATTATTATAATATCTGTCTCTTATACACATCTGACGCT
>CAJXTJ010000128.1 GCA_913061165.1 uncultured Polaribacter sp. | reverse complement strand
GCAGCGTCAGATGTGTATAAGAGACAGCTCAAAAAGGTTTATTATTTAAAGCTATTTTATAGGATCTAAAGGAGTTTTTATTACTTCTACTTACATGTATAAAACCTAATATTTTGTGCTGCAAACTGCAGTGAAACTAAAATATTAAGGCATAAAAAATCCGTTCAACATTGATTGAACGGATTTTTTTATATAATAGACTAGTATGTCTTAGTTAGAAACATACATATTAGCTCTGTTATCTTCTACATCTGAAGCATTTTTAATTGCTTCGTATATTTTTGAAGTCATACCTTTTCTAGTTGAAGAGATTCTCCTTCTGTTTGCTTCATAATTTGGCAAAGCCGTTGGTAATTCTCTTTTATTCAAAACAAAAGAAAACACTCCTCTATTACCTACCAAACTGGTATACACTTTATCTAGTTCTGCACTATACATAGCGCCCACAACTTTAGGTTCTGCACCAACACCAGATAATGAAGAATTTTTTAAATTTACATTGTTCACACTTCTTACCGTTGTACTGTTTGCTTTTGCAATATCTTGTAAAGAACTTCCTTTTAATTTATCTGCAATTAAAACGGCCTTCTTTTCATTTAATAAAATAGGTCTTACACGGCTAATTGCTTTTTCAACGGACATTAAGCCTTTTTCTGTTTTTGATGTTACTACAGCAACAACATAACTTCCTTCTAAATCAAAACGGTTAAAAGCTCCTGTATCTGAATCTCCTTTAAAAGCCCAAGAAACCATTTGTCTTTCGTTTCCTAAACCAGGTACATTTTCATCTAAAACCTTTAAACCTACCGCAGATTTTAAGGTATAATTATTTTCTTTAGCTAGCGCGCTGTAATCGTCTGTTTTAGATATCGCTAAAGCAAATTGCTCTGCTTTCTGAAAGAAATCACTCTCTGTAGCTTCTGAAGGCACTATTTTACTTCCAAAAGTTGCTAGTTTTAAAACTGTTTGATTATTTCTTGTAGCATCTACTCTTATAACATGATAACCAAAAGGTGTTTCTACAATACCTACAGAACCTTTTTTATTAGTAAAAGAATAATCTCTAATAGCTGGTGTCATAGAGTTATAATTAAACCAATCTAAATCACCTCCTTTAGCCCCAGAACCTAAGTCTGACGATAAAGTTTTTGCCAAAGCAGCAAATTTACTTCTACTTCTCTTTACAACTGTAAGAACACTGTCTGCTAATTTTTCTGCTTGCTCTTTTGTTCTTGTTACATTTTGTGCAGCTCTTTGAGAACCAACAAAAGGAATTAAAATATGACTTGCCTTTACTGAATCTGGCATTTTAGCCACCTCCGTTATTTTAGAAATCTTAAAGAACCCTTGGTCTTTGTATGGACCAAAAACATCTCCTTTGTTTCCTGCAAAAATTTCATTCGCTACTGTTTGGTTAACAGAAGCATTAAATTTATATCCTAAATCTAAATTAAGATCAGAACCATTTTCAGCTAAAAACTCTTTATAATCTGCTGTATTTTTGAAACCAAGGGTTGCATCATTATTTCTATCTACGCCATTTTCTATTAAATTTGCTACGTTTTGTTTTATTGCATCCTCATCTTCTGCAGTTGCCGTAATATCAAACTTAACATAAGATAAATCTCTTGTAGCTTCTACTTGAAACTCATTTTCATTATCTTCAATATAAGATGCTACTTCAGACTTATTAATTCTTACTAAACTATCTGCAACACTGCTATAAGGTACATAGACAAACTGACCACTTAATTTTGTGTTTTCAATTAAATATTCAGTCTCTCCTTCTTTTAAAGAAGCTCCTAAACCTGCAGTAACTAATTTATTGTAGGTATTGGTTTCTGCATTATCTTTAATTTGGTTCATGTAATTAGACCAAGCAGACCACATTTCTTTGTTATTCTCTTTAGTATCGGCTAAAAATTGTTTAAACTTTAACTCATCAAATAAGCCTGCCTCATTCTGAAACTGTGGATTGTTTTGCACGGAAGATGTATTTATTACCTCATTCCAAACATCTTGCTCACCAATAGTAATTCCTGCTTCGTTTAACTGATTTTTATAAATTTTCTTTCTTAGAATATTACTCCAAACAGCTTTTGCTGCTTGCATTTCAGAAACTTTACTTCCAGATTGTTGCTTGTATTGATCTAAAGCTTGTGCAAATTCTTGGGTAGAAATTGCTTCTCCATTTACTTCTCCAACCTCATTTACTTTACTTGAATTAAAAAAATCTCCTAAAGTAGAAGGATCTAATACAAAAGCAAAAAGTGCTAAACCAATTATGATGATTAAGAACATTGAACGTTCTCTAATTTTTGATAAAATTGCCATACATTTAAATTTATTAGGAGGCGAATATACGATTAGGGTTTTAATATTGCAACCTCTTTTTAAACTAAACAGTAAGTAATTTGGTAATTTTTATTAAAAGGAAAGAAATTCTATTTACGAATCTTCTAAATCTGTAACTTTAAGAGAAACAACATCTATTTTTGCACCACTGGTATTCAAAATTGTTATTTCAAAACCTTCTAAATTTACAACTTCATTCTCTTCTGGTATATTTTCTGTATGTTGTATAATAAAACCTCCTAAAGTTTCATAGGCTTCAGATTTCGGAATACTTAATCCGTATTCTTCATTTAAATAATCTACCTCTAATCTCGCAGAAAAATTAAAAGTAGTTTCATTTATTTTTTCTTCTAAAAACGCTTGTGAATCATGTTCATCTTCAATTTCCCCAAACAACTCTTCAACAATATCTTCTACAGTTATCATTCCTGAAGTTCCGCCGTATTCATCTACAACCACAGCTACACTTTTACGTTTCCTCATTAAGATGTTTAAAACATTATTAATCATCATAGATTCTGGCACAATTTCTACCGAAAGTAAAATAGACTTTATAGTTTTTGGCTTTTTAAAAAGCTCAAAAGCACTAATATAACCAACTACATCATCCATTGAAGATTTGTAAACCAATACCTTAGACAAACCTGTTTCTATAAAAATACGCTCTAAATTAATTACTTTTTCATGAATTTCTACTGCGGTAATTTCAGTTCTAGGCACCATTACTTCTCTTGCCTTTACGTTATGAAACTCTAAAGCGTTTTGAAAAATTTGAATTTCCGAATCTACCTCATCTTCATCATTACTTGTTTCTAACTGCTCTAAAATGTAATTACCCAACTCTTCTTTACTAAAAGCTACTTGTTGTTTCTCTGCACTTGTTTTAAAGAAAACACGAAGAAAAAAATCTGAAATGGCCGCGATGAAATCTGAAATGAAATGAAATAAAATATAAAATATATAAGCAGGTAAAGCAAATATCTTAAGCACTTCATTTGCATAAATTCTAAAAATAGCTTTTGGTAAGAATTCTGCGGTTACCAATATTATAATTGTAGAAATTACAGTTTGTATCAATAAGATAGAGAATTCATTAAAAGTATCTAAAGGTAAAATTCCTAGCAAAAATTCACCCATATAGTAACTATAAATTACTAATGATATATTATTGCCCACCAACATTGTGGTAATAAATTTTGAAGATTTTTGAGTAATTCTATTTAGAACCTTAGGAATAAAACCTTCCCTCTTTTTTTCTAATTCTATGTGTAGCTTATTTGCAGAAACAAATGCAATTTCCATTCCCGAAAAAAAGGCGGAAAGTATAATTGATAAAAATATTATAATAAGTTCAATTTCCATTCAGAAACTAATAAACTATTTATTTGGGTTATTTCTTTTTTCGACTTTTTTTCTAAAATGTCTTTTAAAAAAGAATACTAAGATAATAAAAAATGCAAAACCTAAAAATAAATAAGACCTACTTCTCTCTGCGTTCCAACGAGTAATACCTTCAACTAAACATATTAAAGCTACGATTAAGTAACCGTACTGAAAAAATTTCCAAATTCTATTCATGATTTTATTCTTTTGTTTCTATTCTACCTGTTGTCTTTTTTGCCAAATGTTTACTTAAATCTTCTTTACATTCAAAACCAACACCAATTATTGTATCATTTCCTTTATACATTACAAACGCTTTCTCAGAAACAAAATATTTTGTCTTTTGATCCCAAAACAATTGTGCTGTTTCTAATCTAGATTTATCTGTATGGTTTACAACAATCACATTTCCCTTAATTTCTGATACTTCTGTCTTTACATAAGATTGTGCATAATCGCCAATAATAGTTACCGAATCTTTTCCTTTATTAGTGAAATTTATAATTTTTATTCCTTTAGGAAACTCGTTATAAGGATGCTTTTTTCGATTGCTAAAGTCTAATAATAAAGGTGTTATTAATTTAGATGTAATCTGACCAGAATCTTTATACACATGAAATGCTTCTTTAGCCTTGCCAATTGGTAGATTTTTTTCTTCTAAAAAATTACGAACTTCCTCAGTACTATTAGAACAAGAAAAAAGCATTGCAGTAAAATAAATTACTGCAATGCTTTTTGATACTATTTTTTTGTAATTTTTCAAATAATTATTTATTTGGTATGGTTACAGTTTCACCGATCCAACATTTAATTGTAAATTTTCCTCCTGGAACTGCAGTTGCATTAAATATGTCTTTTTGACTTGGCACATTTGCGCTGTATGTGTTAATATATTTTCTTGCTCTAGAAGAAATACTTGGATCTACAGCCGAAGCTCTTCTTGCCATGTTCAATGCAGCAACATATACCATTCTTTTTTCGAATAAGTTTTCACCGCAGTTATTTACACTAGATTGATATAAAGTAGCTATAAATAAATAAGCCCTACCCGAACTTGGATTAAATCTTAAAGCTTCTCTAGCTAAACTTCTAGCTTTGCTATATTGCCCTCTATCTTTAGCTGCCTGTGCAAACTTTAATTTGTACTTTGCTTTCTTTAAAGGATCTGTTTCTAATTCGAAAGATTTCGTTCTCATCGCATTAGCTCCAGCAGTATCGCCGTTATCTTCTAAAACATTTGCTAAAAAAGAATACGCTTCTGGTGACGGTGAAGCTTCTGCATACGCCCTTACTAATTTCTCAAATAACGGCTCTCCTTGACAACCTTTGTTAAACATTCTAGAAACGGATCTCTTTAACCAAACTGCATTTGATTTATTAACTTCAAAATCTCTTTCATATAAAGGAATTAAACGCACACAAGTAGCTATTTCAGAAATAATTGCATCCAAACCACCTTCTACTGTACCTAAAGCTTTTGAATTAACTGTATACGCTCTTTTTAATTGTTTACCTCTTTTGTCTAAAACTAAAGTTGTATCACTATACTTTACTAATTTTTTAGCGTATCCTTCTAATTTAATGTTTACATTTTCTAAAACATCATCATAGGTATCAAAAACCTTTTGCGGATTTGTATCTTTATTTCGATCGGTTATTCCTTGAAAATAAATGTACAAATTCTTAACACCCATTTTAGTTGGATCTATAGCATATCCTTTTTCTAAAATTTTAAAAACGGCATCATCCGAAGCTAATTTATTCTCAAATAAATAAGTAGCATAATCACTATGAACTTTCGCAGGGTTTTTAGTTGGATAGTACTGTAATCTTTGTTCGTATACCCTTTTTGCTAAAACAGGATCTTTTCTAACATCTTCTGCTAAAGTAGCACCAAACTTATAAATATTAACAGATAAGTCTTTACAATTATCCATTAAGTAAATCCAATTCACATATGCTTCATCGAACTTTTTAGATTGATAATCTCCCTTAAACAGATTGTATTTGATAGTACATTCTCTATTTGCATCTTGGGCATTTGTTTCTACTGTTGTTATGAATAACATTGCAGCTAATAAAAACGTAATTTTCTTCATTGTAATAGTCTGTCTCTTATACACATCTCCGAGCCCACGAGACCTCTCTACATC
>CAJXTJ010000127.1 GCA_913061165.1 uncultured Polaribacter sp. | reverse complement strand
AAGGAGTCGTCGGCAGCGTCAGATGTGTATAAGAGACAGTGTCTAAAACTTAATTATAAAATTATATTATTTCAATAAAAGAACTAGTGCTCTGTAAGTTATAACTTTTTAATGACTAAGTCAAGGAGTTTTTTCTCATTAAACATAAAAAAACCACCTTAGAAGAGTGGTTTTTTTATGTTTAATGAGTACTAAAAATTATTTAGCATCTTGCTCTAATAAATCAAAGAACTGATTTAATTTAGGCATAATAATAATTTTTGTTCTTCTGTTTTTTGCTCTATTCTCCGGGGTGTCGTTGTCAGTTAATGGCACGTATTGGCTTCTTGCTGCGGCAATTAAGCGATTTGGTACTACACCAAACTTATATTGTAAAATTCTTGTGATAGCAGTTGCTCTTAAAGCGGATAAATCCCAATTGTCTTGAATAATAGTCCTTTTAATTGGAGAGTTATCTGTATGTCCTTCAATCATTACTTCCATTTCTGGTTGGTCATTTATAACCTTAGCAATTTTTTCTAACACAGTATAAGCACCCTCAGTTACATTGTAACTTCCGCTTTTGAATAATAATTTATCTGAAATTGAAATAAATACTACTGTTTTTTCAACATTAACTTCGATGTCTTCATCTTGAATACCTTCTGTTAAGTTTTTAGTTAAATGAAATTTTATAGCAAGGTTTAAAGAATCTTTTTGGGTCATTGCATCTCTAACACCGTTAATATATTTGTCTTTTTCGCTTAGTTGAGCAATTACATTATTTATTCCTTCAGTAGAAGATTGTGTTAAAACGGTTAAGTTTTCAACCTGTTTTAAGGCTGTTTTTTTATCTTCTTGCAAGTACTTTACTTGTTCCTCTAAATTAGACGCCTTTGCAAGATCTTTTTCATTTTGAATTAAACACTTCTGTAAAGTTGTTTTTACAGCTAGTAATTTTTCTTCTGTTGCTGTTTTCTCTGTCTGTAAGGCTGCGAAGTCTTTTTTTGACACACAAGAACTAATTAAAACTGCAGATAATAAGATTAAATATATTTTTTTCATCTTTTTAAAACTTAATGATTTGATTATGCATACAAATTTAACAAAATGGCTCAATAAAAAGTATGATTATCAATAAATTGTGATAAAATTATACACTATTTTTGTTTTTCTTAGCAGTTTCCTATGAAATATTTTTATTTACTTTTTCTTTTTTTAATTCTATTAGTATTTTCAACATGTGAAAAATCATTGGTTTCTCAAGATTACACCTTACAAGGACTGGTTTTTGGCACTACTTATAAAATTACGTATTTAAACGCCAATGCTAATTATCAGAAAAGCATAGATAGCCTGTTTTTAAAGATGAATTCCTCTTTGAGCACATACATACCAACTTCGGATATTTCTAGGATAAATAACGGCGATACAAGTGTAATTATAGATGATTATTTTGCTGAAGTTCTTGATAAATCCAAACAAATATTTATTGAGACCAATGGTTTTTTTGATCCTACAGTTGGTAATTTAGTAAATGCATGGGGTTTTGGTCCAAAAGATGAAAGGATAAATTTAACTGAAAGGCAAATGAAAGCCCAAATGCAGTTTGTTGGTTTAGATAAAGTCAAACGAATAGCGTATAAAGTAGTTAAAGAAAGTGCAGAAATTTATTTAGACTTTAATTCTATTGCAAAAGGTTTTGGAATTGATGTGATAGCACGCTTTTTAGACTCAAAAAGAATAGGAAATTACCTAATTGAAATTGGAGGAGAAATTAGAACAAATGGTTTTAAGAAAAACCAACAACCTTGGATTATAAAATTAGTAGACCCCATAGCTGCAGATGACAGTTCTGGTTTTAAAAATATAAATTTATCTAATAAGTCTATGGCTACTTCTGGTAACTATAGGAAGTTTAGAATTTCAGATTCAGGTATAAAATATGTTCATACTATTAATCCAAAAACAGGTTCTGCTAGCGAAAGTAATTTGTTAAGTGTTTCTGTTATTGCAGATTTAGACTGCGCAGATGTAGATGCTTATGCAACTGCTTTTATGGCAATGGGTTTAGAGAAGACAAAAGTATTTCTTTCAAAAAATACGCAATTAGAGGTGATTTTACTTTTTATAAATGCTGAAGGAAATTTAGCAGAATATTCTAATTATAACTTATAGCAAACAGGTAGTATCTCATTTTTCATTAAACAATATTTTTCTATTTTGTTTAAAGTTATTTTTTTTGTGTAGTCCACTTCATCAACCTTAAAGCCAATACTTCGTAGTTTATCAAAATAATCACGCCCATATACTCTTACGTGGTCATATTGTCCAAATAGCTTAGCGCGTTCTTTTCTATCTGTAATCGTATCATCTTCAAAAGTTATGGCTTTAGACAAGTCTTGTGGAATTTGAAAAATGCCAAATCCGCCTGGTTTTAAAACTCTATACAGTTCTTGCATTGCTTTTTTATCGTTAGAAATATGCTCTAAAACATGATTGCAAAAAACAATATCAAATTCGTTTTCTTTAAAAGGTAAATCGCAAATATCTGCTTTTACATCTGCAATAGGAGATTCTAAATCGGAGGTAATATAGTTTAGATTTTGCTGTTTTCTAAAAATATCTAAAAAGCACTGTTCTGGAGCAATATGTAATACTTTCAGCTTTTTTGTAGCCGTGAAGAAAGTAGTGTTATCTCTTAAAAAAAGCCACATTAAGCGATGTCTTTCTAAGGAAAGAGTAGACGGTGAAAGTGCGTTTTCTCTTTGTTTAACATAGCCGTAAGGTAAAAACTTTCGAAAACTTTTACCATCTATAGGGTCTGTAAACTTGTCACCTTTTAAATACCAGGAAATTACAGGTCTAATGATATAACTAGCTTTTATTAGCCAGGGTCTTGGTATTGTATTTAGGATTGATTTAAAGATTTTCATAGTGTTTGCACTAAAAAATTAGCGTCTATTTACTGTCGAAATTCATCCTCTTCATTCGTAATAATTCCCAAAGCTTCATGCACATACTTAAAAGTAGAAAGTAATTCTGGTTTTCCGTTTAAGATAGCAACATCATGCTCAAAATGCGCCGAAGGTTTACTGTCTAAAGTTGTAATTGTCCAACCATCTGAATGCTGTCTTATCTTATGTGTACCTAAATTTGTCATAGGTTCTATAGCAACCACCATTCCTTCTACAAACTTTTTACCTCGACCTCTTTTACCGTAATTTGGCATTTCAGGATCTTCGTGCATATCTCTACCTAAACCATGGCCAACTAATTCTCTTACTACACCATAACCCCTATCTTCTGAGAATTTCTGAATTGCATAACCAACATCACCAACTCTGTTTCCTGCTTTAAACGCTCTAATGCCTTCGTATAAACTTTCTCTGGTAACATCTAATAGTTTTTTAGTTTCAGGGTCAATTTTACCTACAGCAAATGTGTATGCATGATCGCCATAAAAACCATTTTTCTTAGCGCCACAATCTATCGAGATAATATCACCTTCTACTAAGGGTTTTTTATTCGGAATTCCGTGAACTACTTGAGAATTTGGACTCATACAAAGTGTATTCGGAAAGTCATACAGTCCTAAAAAACCAGGAATTGCCCCTTCTGATCGAATGAAGTCTTCTGCTAATTTATCTAAATAAAGGGTTGAAACACCAGGTTTAACTTCTTTTGCAAGCATTCCAAGCGTTTTAGAAACTATTAGAGCACTTTCGCGCATAATTTCTATTTCTTCTTTGGTTTTAATTTTAATCATGTTAAAAAATTGAACCGCAAAGTTAATATAATTTAAGGTAATAAGTTCCTTGTAAATTTAAGTATACAGAACAAAAGAAGATATATACAGCACCTTATTTGCTTTTATCGTAAGAATGTTTGTAGGCTTCACCAGAAAAAATTTTTAGCATGTCTTTTTCTAAAGATTCTCTAGCATATTCAACATAACGTCCAATCTCTATTCCTTTTTTATAAAAAATAAATGTTGGTACTCTTTTTATATTTAAACCTTCCTGTAAATTATCAGGTGTTTTTTTAGAACGATTTACAGTTATTAAATCTATTTTTTTAAGGTTAAAACCTGCTAATTCTAATATTTTATAAAAATGGGGTGTTTCCCGCTTACTGTCTCCACACCATGTGCCCATAAAACCTTTAATAGTGACTCCTTTTAGGGCTTTGTTTAATGCTACAATTGTTGCTTCGTTTGGTGTGTAATTATCAAAGTTTTTCACGAACCAAGTATTGTATGGAGCCTGGGTAAAAGAATCTTTATTAGCATATCCAATTAAATCACCACTTTTGTTTTTTGCTGCCGTTATTTCTTTTTGTGTACTGCAAGATGTTAATGCGATGACACACAAGAATAAAAATATGTTTTTCATATTATAATAGCGATTTTTGTGTCATTTCTTTTGGCTGTGCAACATTTAATAAGTCTAAAATAGTTGGTGCTACATCACCTAAAATACCACTTTTTATAGATTTAATTTCTGTATCAATGAGAATGAATGGAACAGGATTTGTTGTGTGTGCAGTATTCGGGGAACCATCAGGATTCATCATGGTTTCACAATTACCATGGTCTGCAATTAATAAGGTAGAGTAGCCGTTTTTTAAGCCAGTTTCAATCACTTTTTTAGCACATTTATCTACAGTTTCGCAAGCTTTAATTGCCGCTTCCATAATTCCTGTATGCCCAACCATATCTCCGTTTGCAAAATTTAAACAAACAAAATCTGCCTCCGCTTTTTCCAAGTCCTCACACAAAGCATCCGTTAATTCGTATGCGCTCATTTCTGGTTGTAAATCGTATGTTGCAACTTTTGGTGAGTTTTTTAAAATTCTAGACTCTCCTTCAAAAGGAGCTTCTTGTCCGCCAGAAAAGAAAAAGGTAACATGCGGATATTTCTCTGTTTCCGCAATTCTAATTTGTTTTTTACCGGCCTTAGCTAGCACTTCTCCAAGCGTATTTTTAATATTATCACTATTGTAAATTACATGAATACCTTTAAAGCTTTCATCATATAAAGTAATTGTTGTAAAGTATAAGTCTAATTTCTTCATTCCAAACTCTGGAAAATCATTTTGAGATAATACATTTGTTAATTCTCTTCCTCTATCTGTTCTATAGTTAAAAAATAAAACAACATCTCCTTCTTTTATTTTTGTTTTTGGTACACCAGTTTCATTTGTTATAATAATAGATTTATGAAATTCATCTGTAATTCCTGCTGTGTAGTTAACATTCATTTCAGCAATTGCATCTGTAGTTTTTGTACCAACTCCATTTACTAAACCATCATATGCTTCTTTAACTCGCTCCCATCTGTTATCTCTATCCATTGCATAATAACGCCCAGTTACAGAAGCCAATTCTCCCGTACTTTCTTTCATATATTCTTGAATATCATTTATAAAATAGGTTCCAGATTTAGGATCACAATCCCTACCATCTGTAAATGCGTGTAAATACACATTATCTAATTCATTATTTTTAGCAACATCTAAAATTCCTTTTAAATGATTAATGTGTGCATGAATTCCACCGTCAGAGACTAAACCGAGTAAGTGCACATCTTTATTATTTTCTTTGGCATACTTAAAAGTATCTAATAATACTTTTTCTTTACCTAAAGTTTCTTCTTTAACAGCTTTATTAATTCTGGCTAAATTTTGATATACAATCCTACCAGCACCTAGATTCATGTGGCCAACTTCAGAATTTCCCATTTGACCATCTGGCAAACCAACATGCAAACCATCGGTTCTTAATTCAGCATGCGGATACTTGTCATACAAACCATTTATAAAAGGTGTTTTTGCGTTGTAAATAGCAGATACTTTTGGGTCTTGGGTAATTCCCCAACCATCTAAAATCATTAAGATTACTTTCTTATTCCTGTCTCTTATACACATCTCCGAGCCCACGAGACCTCTCTA
>CAJXTJ010000126.1 GCA_913061165.1 uncultured Polaribacter sp. | reverse complement strand
CGTGGGCTCGGAGATGTGTATAAGAGACAGTTGCCAGAGTTAAGAAGTGCAATTTCTAAATTTTATAAAAACAAATTTTCTGTAGACACTAATTCAGAAGACGAGGTCTTGCCTTTAATGGGAAGTAAAGAAGGAATTATGCACATCTCTTTGGCTTTTTTAAATGAAGGCGATAAAGTTTTAATTCCAAACCCTGGGTACCCAACATATACTTCGGTAACTAAATTAGTAGGTGCAGAACCACTTTTTTATAATTTAAGTGATGCTAATAATTGGCAACCAAATTATAAAGAGTTAGAAGAGCAAGATTTGAGCGATGTAAAAATTATGTGGGTTAACTATCCGCATATGCCAACAGGTACGAATGCAACTTTAGAAACATTTGAAAAGTTGGTTGCCTTTGGCAAAAAGCATCAAATTTTAATTATAAACGACAACCCATATAGTTTTATTTTAAATGACAATCCAGTAAGTATTTTACAAGTAGAAGGTGCAAAAGACACTGCTCTAGAGTTAAACTCTTTAAGTAAAACTTTTAATATGGCGGGTTGGCGTGTGGGCATGGTTTTAGGGAATGCAGCGTATATAAGCGAAATTTTAAAAGTAAAAAGTAACATGGATTCTGGCATGTTTTATGGAATCCAAAAAGGAGCAATAGAGGCTTTGCAACTCCCTGATACTTGGTTTACAGTACAAAATAAAACATATGAAGAACGCAGAGTATTAATTTGGCAATTAGCCGATAAATTAGGCGCTACTTATAATAAAAACGCTACAGGATTATTTGTATGGGCAAAAATACCTGAAGGAAGAAAAGCAGAAGAAGTTACCGATGCTGTGTTGTATGATAAAGATATTTTTATTACACCAGGAACTATTTTCGGGAGTCAAGGAGAAGGGTATATACGTTTTTCATTATGTGTAACTGCAGCAATAATTAAAGAAGCAATATCAAGAATATGAAAAATATATACATGATTGGTGTTGGTTTAATTGGCGGTAGTTTTGCTATTGACATTAAAAAGAACAATCCAGAAGTTGTAATTCATGGAATTAGCAGAAAAGATGAAACCTTAAACAAGGCTTTAGAATTGAATCTAATTGATAAAAAAGCAACTTTAGATGATCTTAAAAATGCAGACTTAGTAATTGTTTCAATTCCGGTAGATGCCACCGTAAAATTATTACCAACTATTTTAGATAAAATCTCTGAGAATGGTTTAGTAGTAGATGCTGGCTCAACAAAAGAAGCAATTTGTAAGGCCGTTGAACATCATCCAAAAAGAAGAAATTTTTTAGCATGTCATCCCATTGCAGGAACAGAAAAATCTGGACCAACAGCAGCAATTTCTGGCTTATACGTTGGGAAAACAAATATTATTTGCGAAGTAGAAAAAACAACTTTTAAGCTTCAAGAAAAAGCATTAAAGCTTTTTACAGACATTGGAATGCGTATTCGTTATATGGATCCGGTTTCACATGACAAGCATATTGCGTATGTTTCGCACCTATCTCACATAAGTGCTTTTATGTTAGGTAAAACAGTTATTAATAAAGCAAAAAATGAACGCGATATTTTTGATATGGCAGGTTCTGGTTTTGAATCTACAGTTCGTTTGGCAAAAAGTTCTCCAGCAATGTGGACGCCAATTTTTAAACAAAATAAAGAAAACGTAATAGAAACATTAGAAGCATACATTAAGAATTTACAATATTTTAAAGAGTTAATGCAAGATGATAAATTCTCTGAAATTTTTAACGAAATGGAGAATACAAATCATATAAAGCAAATTTTAAACGGCATAAATTAAAAGCCAAAACAAGTAGAAAAATGGAGAATACAAAAGAATTAAGAACATGGTTGGATGATATGAATTTAGAGCATCCTCTAGTAATAGCAGGGCCTTGTAGTGCAGAAACTGAAGAACAAGTTTTAAAAATTGCACACGAATTAAAAGATTCTGATGTAAGTTATTTTAGGGCAGGAATTTGGAAGCCAAGAACAAGACCAGGAATGTTTGAAGGTGTTGGTGAAATTGGTTTAAGATGGCTAAAGAAAGTAAAAGAAGAAACAGGCATGAAAACCTGTACAGAAGTTGCCAATGCTGCACATGTAAAGCTAGCAATAGAAAATGATGTGGATTTATTATGGATTGGTGCGCGTTCTACAGTATCGCCTTTTATTATGCAAGAAATTGCAGATGCTTTAGCGGGAACAGACAAAATTGTATTGGTTAAAAATCCTGTAAATCCAGATTTAGCTTTATGGCTTGGTGGTATTGAAAGATTGTATACTGCAGGAATTAAAAACCTAGGAGCAATTCATAGAGGTTTTTCTACGTATGAAAAAACGAAATATAGAAATACACCAGAATGGCAATTGGCTATAGAGTTTCAAAATAAATTTCCAGATTTACCTTTAATTAATGATCCTTCTCATATTACTGGAAAAAGAGATATGATTTTTGAAGTTTCTCAAACTGCTTTAGATTTAAATTTCGATGGCTTAATGATTGAAACTCATTTTGATCCAGAAAAAGCTTGGAGTGACGCTGCACAGCAAGTTACGCCAGATGCTTTAAAGCAAATAATGGAAGATTTAAAAGTTAGAAAACAAACGAATACAGAAGAAGAATATCAAAAATCTTTGAATAATTTACGTGCTCAAATTACTGTTGCCGATAATCAATTAGTAGACTTGTTAGGAAAACGTATGAAAGTTGCCGATCAAATAGGTGGTTTAAAGAAAGAGAAAAATGTAGCTGTTTTGCAATCTAAACGTTGGAATGAAATCTTAGGAAATATGATTTTAGAAGGTGAAACAAAAGGTTTAAGCGAAGAATTTGTTTTAAAAATGTTTAAAGCAATTCACCAGGAATCTATTAATCACCAAGAAAAAGTGATTAACGGATAAGCGCTTATCACAACTTTATTAAATTTATTAAGACCTCACATATTTTAAAATATATGAGGTCTTTTATGTTTTGAAGTTATTTCTAACAAAAGGTAAAATCACTGGATCGTACATTCTCATATCTACTTAAAATTCTGCATCTTTGTACTAATGACAGGAATCGTATATAAATCTACAGGAAGTTGGTATCAAGTAAAAACTGATGACGGTAAATTTCATCAATGTAGAATAAAAGGAAAATTCAGAATAAAAGACATTAAAAGCACCAACCCTATTGCGGTTGGTGATAAAGTTGTTTTCGATTTAGAAAAGAACGGAGATGAAGAAAAAGGTGTTATTAAAACAATTTTAGATAGGGATAACTTTATAGTTAGAAAATCTGTAAACTTATCTAAGCAAATACATATTATAGCTTCCAATATAGATCAGGTTTTTTTATTGATTACTATTAACAATCCGCCAACCTTTACAACGTTTATAGATCGTTTTTTAGTTTCTGCAAGAGCTTATAGAATAGAAACAATTTTGGTTTTTAATAAGATAGATTCTTATGCTTTAGAAGAGCGTGCAGAGATTTTATATCTAAAAGATATTTATGAAGCAATAGGGTATAGATGTGTAGAGGTTTCTGCTACTCAAAATAAGAATGTAGCTATTATTAAAGAAATAATGACGGGGAAAACATCTATGTTTATTGGTCATTCTGGAGTCGGAAAATCTACTTTAGTAAATTCAATAGAGCCCTCATTAGACTTAAAAACAAAAGAAATTTCAGATCAACACAATCAAGGAAAACACACCACAACATTTGCAGAAATGTTCGATTTAAGTTTTGATGCAAGAATTATAGATACGCCAGGTATTAAGGGTTTTGGAGTTGTAGATATCGATAAGTATGAGCTTGGGGATTATTTTCCAGAGTTCTTCGCCTTAAAACGAGATTGTAAGTTTAATAATTGCATGCATACAAAAGAGCCACATTGTGCCGTTAAAGAAGCTTTAGAGGAAGATAGAGTTTCTTGGTCTCGGTATAAAAGTTACCTCCAGATTTTAAGTGGTGATGAAGAAAAAGAGCATTTTAGAACAGATATCTGGGACGAAGAAGACAATGACTAGCCTATGAAAATTGTAATTCAAAGAGTTTCTAAAGCAAGTGTAACAATTAATAAAAATAAAGTTGCAGAAATAAATAACGGACTTTTAATTTTGGTAGGTATTGTTGTTGAAGATGCTCAAGAGGATATTGATTTTTTGGTTCGAAAAATAGCAAATATTCGCATTTTTAATGATGAAAACGGAGTGATGAATCATTCACTTTTAGAGACTAAAGGAGCGGTAATTGTTGTGCCGCAGTTTACGCTGCAAGCCGCTACTAAAAAAGGAAATAGACCCAGTTATATAAAAGCAGCAAAACCAGAAATTGCAATTCCGATATATGAAAATTTTCTACAAACTTTAGAAAAAGAACTCCATAAGAAAGTACAAACTGGAGAATTTGGTGCAGATATGAAGGTGGAACTTTTAAATGACGGCCCTATTACAATTATTATAGATTCTAAAAATAAAGAATAGTTTACATGGTTTTTTTTGATGTTCATACACATAAGAAATCTTCATTAGAATGCGTTTTTTCAATCGAAAACAAATACCCAAATGCTCTTGATTTTACACTACCTTTTTCAATAGGAATACACCCTTGGTTTATAAATGAGAATACAATTGAAAAAGAACTTTTAATCATTGAAGAAAAACTACAACAAGAAAAATGTTTTGCGATAGGCAAGTGTAGTTTGGATAAAGTTATAGCAGTCGATTTTGAAATTCAAAAAAATGTTTTTAAAAAGCAGGTTCAACTTTCTGAGAAATATAAAAAACCAATGCTTATTCATTGTGTAAAAGCATTCCAAGAAATTATAGCATTTAAAAAAGAAATACAACCAACCCAAGTTTGGATTTTACATGGCTTTTGTAAGAATTTACAACTTGCTAAGAGTTTACTTAAAAACGGTATTATATTGTCTTTTGGTGCAGAAATTATCAATAATAAAAAATTACAAGAAGTTGTTTTAGAAATTCCATTGCCATTAATTTTATTAGAAACAGACAGTGCTGCAATAGAAATTACAGCAATATATAATAAAGTTGCTGAGATTAAAAAGATGGAAGTTGCAGCACTTCAAAAAGAAGTAAAACAAAATTTTAAAACTATTTTTATAAAATGAGTTGGTTAGAGCGCACAGAACTATTGGTACAAAAAGAAGGTTTAGAAAAATTAAAAAATGCTAATATTTTAGTAGTTGGTTTAGGAGGCGTTGGTTCTTATGCAGCAGAATTTATAGCAAGAGCAGGAGTTGGAAAAATGACAATTGTAGATGGTGATGTTTTTGATGAAACCAATAAAAACAGACAATTACCAGCATTAGATTCTACCATTGGTAAATCTAAAGCAAAGGTGTTAGCCGCACGTTTAAAAGATATAAATAAAGACATTGAATTAGTAGTTTTAGAGGAGTTTTTATCGCCAGACAGCGCTTATGAAATTGTATCTAAAAAGTTTGATTATGTGCTGGATTGTATAGATAGTATTACACCTAAAGTAAATTTAATAGTTGCTGCAAGAAGAAAGAAAGTCAAAATTATTTCTTCTATGGGTGCTGGTGGAAAGTTAGATGCTACTAAAATTAAAATAAAAGACATATCACAAACTAAAAACTGCAAAATGGCAAAGGTTTTGCGGAAAAGGTTAAAAGAAAGAAAAGTAAATAAAGGTGTTAGAGCAGTGTATTCTGATGAAGTGCAGATCTCGGAAAGTATAAAAATGACGGATGGAACAAATTTTAAAAAGTCATTTTATGGCACTATAAGTTATATGCCTGCTGCTTTTGGTTTGCAAGCGGCAGCGCACGTTATTAATTTTATTATAAAAAAGTAAAATATACTTTCCATGGGAAATAAAATACTTGTATATTTGGCAATAATCTGTCTCTTATACACATCTGACGCTGCCGACGACTCCTTACGCGTAGATCTCGGT
>CAJXTJ010000125.1 GCA_913061165.1 uncultured Polaribacter sp. | reverse complement strand
CGAGATGTAGAGAGGTCTCGTGGGCTCGGAGATGTGTATAAGAGACAGTTACAAAACTGTTAAAATTGAAAGACACCTCAAAACACCAAGGACTTAGAAATCAGCTTGCTACTATATTAAAAGCAAAAGGAATTACAGACAGTAATGTATTGAATGCTATTCGAGAAATTCCACGACACTTGTTTATAGACTCAAGTTTTGAGGCGCATGCGTATCAAGATAAAGCATTTCCTATTGCTGCAGAACAAACTATTTCTCAACCATATACGGTTGCTTTTCAATCGCAAACTTTAGAGATAAAACCTGGTGATAAAATATTAGAGATTGGAACTGGTTCAGGCTATCAAACTGCTGTTTTATTAGAGTTAAAAGCTTTAGTATATTCTATAGAAAGACAGAAAGAGTTGTTTAAAAGAACTTCTTTATTTTTGCCTAAGATTGGTTATAAACCTAAAAAATTTATTTTTGGAGATGGATATAAAGGTTTAAAAGAAGAGGCGCCTTTTGATAAAATTATTGTAACAGCCGGGGCACCTTTTGTGCCAAACCCTTTATTAGCACAATTAAAAATAGGAGGGAAGTTGTTAATTCCCGTGGGTGACAAAACACAAATAATGACGTTGTTTATTAGAAAGTCTGCTAAAGAATTCGAAAAACAAGAATTAGGTGATTTTGCCTTTGTACCAATGTTAGAGCAAAAAAATTAAATTTTAATTCAGATAATTTAATAAACTAAAAGTAGCTTTATAAGCTAGCATCAAAATTTTCATCCCATTTCTGTTGTACACGCAGCACTTGCTCAATAACATCTCTAACGCAGCCTTCTCCGCCTTTTTTATCAGAAATGTATGTAGATACTTCTTGAATTTCTCTAACGGCATCATTCGGACATGCAGCCAAACCTACTAGTTTCATAACTGGGTAATCGGGAACATCGTCTCCCATATACAATACGTTTTCTGGTTGTAAGTTGTACTTTTCCATCAGTGCTTGGTATTGTTTTATTTTGTTATGAGCACCTAAATAGATATCTTCAATTCCCAATGCAGCCAGTCTCGTTCTTACACCCTCATTTGTGCCTCCAGAGATTATACAGACTCTATAGCCTTTGTTTAAAGCATTTTTCATTGCATAACCATCTTTTACATTCATATGTCTTACCATTTCGCCATCTGGCATTATGGTTAGCATTCCGTTTGTTAAAACGCCATCAACATCAAAAATAAAAGTACTTATTTTTGGTAATAATTGTTTGTAACTAATTTCCATTTTCAATAGATTGAGTTATGAGTTTATAAATTACTTGTTGTTCTTTATGCAACAAGTTTAAATGACTTTTTATTGTTTCTTCATCTTTTCTCATCGCAGGGCCAGTTTGCGCTTTTTCTGGTGAAAGAGTTTTAATTTTTTCTGATGTTTCCTGGATTAGAGGTTGTAAAATTTCAAAAGGCACCTTATATTCTTCACAGATATCGTTACCAATTTTATACAAATGATTTGTGAAGTTGTTCACAAAGACAGCAGCAACATGCAAGGCTTTTCTTTGTTCAGAATCTATAGGATATATTTTTTTACCAATTGCTTTTGCTATTTTTTCAAGTAATAAATAATCCTCATCACGTTCAGCTTCCAAGCAAAAAGGAACATTGGAGAGCTCTACTTCTTTCTCTTTAGAAAAGGTTTGTAACATATAGAAAACGCCTTTATTAGTGGTGTTTTTTAAACCTTTCATGGAAAAACTACCAGAAGTATGCACTACAAAAGAGTTTTTAATTTTTAAAGAAATAGTTTCAATAGCATCATCTGAAACTGCTAGAATTGTAATAGTCGCTTTTGGTATATTTTCTAATTTTCTAGAACTTACTTGTGTAAGACTAATAGTATCAACTTTTAAAAAAGCCTTTACTAAATGCGCTGCTACATTTCCATTTCCTATAATTAGTACTGATATCATTTTAGCGAAGATATTCAAAATTTATAGAAATTTAGAATTGCTTTTAGTAAATTAGCTGCTATAAATCTGTTTTAATGAAAGATTCTAGTAAACTAGGAATAAATACAATTTGTGTACATACCGGAGAAGTAAAAGATGAACAATATAGGGGCGCAGTATCGCCAATGTATATGTCAACTTCCTATGCTTTTGATGGGGTAGATGTGAAAAGATACCCACGGTATTTTAATACTCCAAATCAAGAAATGTTATGTAAAAAGATTGCGGCTTTAGAGAATACAGAAGATGGTTTAATTTTTAGCTCAGGAATGGCAGCAATTTCTGCAGCTATGTTTGCTTTTCTAAAGACTGGAGATCACGTAATTATTCAGCAAGTAATTTATGGAGGTACTTTTAATTTAATTGTTTCAGAATTTGAGAAATACGGAATTGAATATTCGTTTACAGAATCTGATAATGCAAGCGATTTTAAATCGTTGATAAAAGAAAACACCAAGATTTTATATATAGAAACACCTTCGAATCCGTTATTAGGAATTACAGATATAGATGCAATTGCTAGTTTGGGCAAAGAAAACGGAATTATAACAATGATTGATAATACGTTTGCATCTCCAATAAATCAGAATCCTGCAGATTTCGGAATTGATATTATTTTACATTCTGCCACAAAGTATATGGGCGGGCATTCAGATATTTCTGCTGGTGCAATTGCAGGTTCTAATGAATACATTGCTCAAATTTGGAAAACAGCGATTAACTTCGGTGGAAATTTAAGTGATCAAACCGTTTGGTTGTTAGAAAGAAGTCTAAAAACCTTAAACCTTCGGGTAAAAGAGCAAACCAAGAACGCACAAGAAATGGCAGAATACTTAGAACATCATAAAAATATAGAGCGTGTTTATTACCCGGGACTAAATAGTCATCCGCAACATGATTTAGCAAGAAGACAGATGAAAGGTTTTGGTGCTATGTTGTCTTTTGAATTAGAAGAAGGTATAAACGCGATGGATTTTCAAAATGCCTTAAAATTAATAAAGCCTTCGATGAGTTTAGCAGGTTTAGAAAGTACAACGGTTAGCCCAATGCAAACTACACACGCTTTATTAAGCGCACAAGAACGTTTGGATAGAGGAATAAAAGATGGTTTAATTCGTTTTTCAGTAGGTATTGAAGAACCTAAAGATTTAATTAAAGATATAGAGCAAGCTATAAAAAGTTTGCAGTAATGCATATTAAAATAGACACAACAATTATGAAATTAGATATACTAGCTTTTGGTGCACATCCTGATGATATAGAGTTGGGTTGCGGCGCCACCATTGCTAAAGAAGTTTCTTTAGGCAAAAAAGTAGGGATCGTAGATTTAACCCGAGGGGAATTAGGAACCCGCGGTTCTGCAGAGTTAAGAATGATTGAAGCAAATAACGCTGCAAAAGTTTTGGGTGTTTCTGTTCGAGAAAACATAGGTTTTGCTGATGGTTTTTTCACAAACGATAAGAAGCATCAGTTAGAAATTATAAAAATGATTCGTAAATATCAGCCAGATATTGTGCTCTGTAATGCAATAGATGATAGACATATAGATCACGGAAAAGGTAGTAAGTTGGTTTCTGATGCTTGCTTTTTAAGTGGATTAGTGAAAATTGAAACTGAATTAGACGGAAAGCAACAAGATAAATGGCGTCCAAAACGGGTATACCACTACATACAATGGAAAAATATAGAACCCGATTTTGTAATTGACGTAACTGGTTTTATAAACAAAAAACAAGCTGCAGTTTTAGCCTATTCATCTCAGTTCTATGATCCTAATAGCAAGGAGCCAGAATCTCCTATAACGAGTAAAACGTTTATAGAGAGTATAAACTATAGAGCTAGAGATTTAGGCAGATTAATAGGGGTAGAGTACGCAGAAGGTTTTACATCAGAGCGTTACGTTGCCGCTGAAAATCTTAGTAAATTAATTTAATTTTTTATTGTTTTAGAATAGAAAAAATAATTATATTTGCACCCGCAATTATATGGTGGTTGTAGCTCAGTTGGTTAGAGTATCGGTTTGTGGTACCGAGGGTCGCGGGTTCGAATCCCGTCTTCCACCCAGAAAATAAAGCTTCTTAGAAATAAGAGGCTTTTTTTGTGGCCTTTTTTTGAGTTATTTATATTATTAATTATATAAATTAGAGAAAATTAAAAAGAATTTAAATTTCCTTAATATCTCATTTCCTTTCCTAACAGAAAACGGCTGCATTCAAATAGTCTGTTAAATTTAAACCCATACCATTAGATTATATGAATTTTTTAATGTTGTTTATACATTCTTAAAAAACCAATTTCTTTTATTGAGTTTGCCTACAATTTTCTTTGTCTGTTAGAGCTGTTATCATTTTAATTAAATAATTTCTCCGCTAAATATTTAGCTGTATAAGAATCTTTGTTTTTAGCTAATTCTTCAGGAGTTCCTTGAAAAATAACGTTCCCACCATTTTTTCCGCCTTCTAGACCTAAATCAATTATATAATCTGCACATTTTATAAGTTCTATATTGTGTTCAATCACAAGAATAGAATGTCCACGTTCAATAAGCGCGTTAAAACTTGCTAATAATTTTTTAATATCATGAAAATGTAAACCAGTGGTTGGTTCATCAAAAATAAACAAAGCTTTGTCTTTTGTGTTTCCTTTTACTAAAAATGATGCCAATTTTATACGTTGCGCTTCACCACCAGAAAGCGTAGAAGAAGATTGTCCTAATTTAACATAGCCTAAACCAACATCTTGCAAAGGTTTTAGTTTTTGTGCTATTTTAGTTACCAAATTTTCAGAGAAAAAATCTACAGCATCATCTATGGTTAAGTTGAGTATATCATCAATAGATTTTTCATCAAACTTTACTTCTAAAACTTCTTTTTTGAAGCGTTTTCCGTTGCAAACATCACATTCTAAATGTACATCTGCCATAAATTGCATTTCAATAGTTACTTCTCCTTCACCTTTACAAACTTCACAACGTCCGCCTTCTACATTAAAAGAAAAATGTTTTGGTTTGTAGTTTCGTATACCAGATAATTTCTGATTAGAGTACAACGCTCTAATATCGTCATAGGCCTTAATATAGGTCACAGGATTGGATCTTGAAGAGCGTCCAATGGGATTTTGATCAATAAACTCAACGTGTTTTAGCGTTTCAAAATTTCCTTTTACATCTGTATGTTGTCCAACTTTATCACCATAACCCACCAGTTTTTTCTGGAGTACTGGATAGAGTATTTTTTTAACTAAGGTGCTTTTACCAGAGCCAGAGACACCCGTAATTACGGTTAAACAATTTAGTGGAATTGTAACATTTACATTTTGTAAATTATGCTCTCTAGCTCCAATAATTTCAATTTTATTTATCGAAGTCCGTCGTTTTCTAGGAACTTCAATTTTTAAATCTTCATTTAAGTATTTAGCTGTTAAAGAATCTGACTTTAAAATTTCTTTAAAGGTTCCTTCGGCAACTACATGTCCGCCAAAAGTACCTGCTTCTGGGCCAATATCTATAATATAATCTGCCTCTCTCATGATGTCTTCATCGTGTTCTACCACGATAACAGTATTCCCTAAATTTCTTAAATCTTTTAAAACACTAATTAAACGTTCAGTATCTTTTGGGTGCAATCCTATGCTTGGTTCATCTAAAATATACATAGAACCCACCAAAGAACTTCCTAAAGAAGTTGCTAGGTTTATTCGCTGACTCTCACCGCCAGAAAGGGTATTAGATGTTCTGTTAATCGTTAAATAATTTAACCCAACATCTGTTAAAAATTGTAATCTATTATTAATCTCCATCAATAAACGTTTTCCAATTTTTGCTTCGTAAACATCTAGTTTTAGTTGCATGAAAAATACTGCCAATTCATCTAAAGGAAGCGCAACTAAATCAGATATATTTTTATCATTTATTTTTACATAGTTTGTTTCATCTCTTAAACGTTTGCCATTACAGGTAGTGCATTTAGTTTTACCACGATCTGTCTCTTATACACATCTGACGCTGCCGACGACTCCTTACGTGTAG
>CAJXTJ010000124.1 GCA_913061165.1 uncultured Polaribacter sp. | reverse complement strand
CCTTAAAGCTTCGAGTTTTTTTTTGAATTATAATTATAATTAGAAATTAAGAAAACAGTTTGTCCATTTTTGCTTTTTCTTCTTCAGCTAATGCAGCGTCAACTAAAATACGCCCACTATGCTCATCTATAGTTATCTTTTTTCTGTTTGCAATTTCTAATTGAACCTGCGGTGGTATCGTGAAATACGATCCTCCAGAAGCGCCTCTTTCAATTGCAACAACAGCTAAACCATTTTTAACTTTGGTTCTAATTCTTGTATATGCAGCATATAAATGAGTATCTAAAGATTTAGCGAACTCTTCAGATTTTTCTCCTAAAAGTTTTTCTTCTTTTTCAGTTTCTTTTAAAATTGCATCCAATTCAGCCTTCTTATGACCTAAATGTTTATCCTGCTTTTCTAATTTTTCTTTAGTCCCGTCAATTACTTCGTTTTTCTGAGCAATTTTAACCTTGTACTCATTAATTCTTTTTTCAGCTAATTGAATTTCTAAATCTTGAAATTCGATTTCCTTAGACAATGAGTCAAATTCTCTGTTATTTCTAACATTTTTTTGTTGCTCATCATATTTTTTCATCAAAACATTAGAATCTTCTATCGCTTGTTTCTTATTGTTGATTTCTGTTTCTAAATTAGAAGCATCTTCCGTTAAATTAGAAATACGGGTATTTAATCCGGCAACTTCATCTTCTAAATCTTCAACTTCTAAAGGTAATTCACCTCTAACGTTTCTAATTTCATCAATTCTAGAGTCTATTAATTGTAAGTCATACAATGCTCTTAATTTTTGCTCAACTGAAATTTCTTTCTTCTTTGCCATGTTTATATGTAATAAATTGGATTTGTACTTTTTTCCGATAAAATGACTGCGAAATTACTAATTTTTTTCGTAAGATAGTCAACCAAAAGGTTTTTTGTAAACTGTTCACTCTCATAATGGCCAATATCTGCTAATAAAATGCTTTTTTCGGCTTTAAAAAATTCATGATATTTAAAATCTGCACTTACATAAGCGTCTGCACCAGCTCTTTTTGCATTAGAAATTGCAAAACTACCAGCTCCGCCCAAAAGAGCTACTTTTCTTATTTTTTTATTTAATAATTCTGAATGCCGAATACAATCGGTTTTCATAACTGTTTTTAAAAAAAATAAGAAATCTTTCTCGCTCATTTCTTTTGGAAGTTCGCCAATCATTCCCATGCCAATATCTTGATGCACATTTTCTGTGGTAATGATATCATAAGCTACTTCTTCATAAGGATGATGCTTATTTAATGCTTTTAAGACATTGCTTTCATGCTTGCTTTCAAAAACAACACTAATTTGTGTTTCTTGCTCTGTATGAAGTTTCCCTTTTTTGCCTTTTACCGGGTTTGCGTCTTTATTTCCTTGATAGGTTCCTTCGCCTACCGTATTAAAGGAGCAATTGGTATAATTACCAATGCTTCCTGCACCAGCTTCAAAAAGAAAATTACGCAATACTGTTGCATCTTGTGATGGAACCGTAGTGATGAGTTTTTTGATAACTCCTTTTTTAGGAATTAATATTTTAGTATTTTTTAGTCCTAAAACTGCGCAGATTTTTGCTGAAACTCCGTGTTTAGAATTGTCTAAAGCTGTATGTGTTGCATAAATGGCAATATCATTTTTTATTGCTTTTAAAACTACTCTTTCTACATATGAGTTTCCGTTTAATTTTTTTAATCCTCCAAAAATTATGGGATGGAAACTAATAATTAAATTACAATTTTTAGAGATTGCTTCATCTACTGTTTCTTCTAGGGTATCTAGGGTTACTAAAATTCCAGAAACAGCTGTTTGGTAATTACCTACTAATAAACCAACATTATCAAAATCTTCAGCATAATTTAAAGGAGCTAATTCTTCTAAATAATTTGTAACTTCTTTTATATTCATTCTGTTATCTTTTCTAAAACCAAAGTTAACAATTTTAATGTATTTTTACCGTAATGAAAGTACTTAGATTTATACTCTTTCCATTTGCCATTTTGTACGATTTTGTTACTCGAATCCGTAATTTCTTTTTTAATACGGGTATTTTCCATCAAACCTCGTTTAAAACTCCGGTTATTGTAGTAGGAAACTTAAGTGTAGGCGGAACCGGGAAAACTCCTCAAATTGAGTATTTAATTCGTTTATTGAAAAATAATTTTAAAACTGCTGTCTTAAGCAGAGGGTATAAAAGAGAAACTAAAGGTTTTGTTTTATTAAATAAAAATCATTTGGCAATAGATGTTGGAGATGAGCCTTTGCAATATTTTCAGAAATTTAAAAATATTGATGTTGCTGTATGTGTCAATAGAGTAAAAGGTATTACAAACTTGATTAAAAGTAATACCCCAGAAGTGATCTTGCTAGATGATGCTTTTCAGCACAGAAAGGTAAAAGGAAGTTTCTATATTTTATTAACTAAGTTTAACGATTTGTTTATGGATGATTTTTTACTTCCAATGGGGCGTTTAAGAGAGCGCAGAGAAGGAGCAAAAAGAGCAGATGTAATCTTGGTAACTAAATGTCCTGACGATTTAACAGAAGAATCACAAAAACTAATAAAACAAAAGTTACTTAAATTTAATAAAGAAGTATTCTTTACGAGTATTTTTTATGCAGAATCTGTTTTGGGTGCAACGGAGATGTTAACTTCAGAACTTAAAAACTTTGAAGTATTATTAATTACTGGTATTGCAAATCCTGCACCGTTGTTAAATTATTTAAAAAGTTTAAATGTGAAATTTCAGCATCTAAAATATGCAGATCACCACTATTTTTCTGATAAGGAAATAGAAGAAGTTAAAAATAAATTTGATACCATGCAATCCTCAAAAATAATTTTAACTACAGAGAAAGATTATGTTCGATTAGTAGATAAAATTAAAAACTTGTCATACCTTCCGATAGAAACCTCTTTTTTAAATAATGATAATAAGGTGTTTAATAGACTTATTAATACTCATTTAAAAGAAAATGTTTAAACTTTTTTATAGACTAGAATAGTATAAACTTTTTATAATACCGTCAGATAATCCTATTTTAGGAACATATATTTTTCTAGCACCACTCCATTTCATTGCAGAAAGATAAATTTTTGTAGCGGGTATAATAACATCTGCTCTATCTGGGTTTAGACTTAATTCAGAAATTCTGTCATCATATGACATTTGTTTTAAAAACTGGTATTGCGCATTCAAGTAGATGAAAGAGATCGGTTTTCCTTCTGATCTGCCAGACATTTTAAATAATTTATTAATATTTCCTCCAGAACCAATAAGTGAGATTCTTTTTAAATCTTTCGTATTCTTTTTAATCCACTTTTCTACGTTGGTAAATATTTCTTTGTTTAGTGCTTTTTTATTATTTAGAAGACGTACGGTACCCATTTTAAAAGATTTTGAGCTTATAATTTTACCTTTAGAAAACAATGTAAACTCTGTGCTTCCACCTCCAACATCCACATATAAATAAGAGTTATCTCCTTCAATTAATTCACTTAAATCGGTAGAAGAGATAATAGCTGCTTCTTCCTTACCTCCAATAACATCAATTTTTACACCTGTTTCAGAGAGAATTTTCTCGGTAACCTCTTTGCTATTGGTGGCTTCTCTCATTGCAGAGGTTGCACAAGCTTTGTATTGTGCTACCCCATGCACATTCATTAATAATTTAAATGCTTCCATTGCATCTATTAATCTACCAATATTAGCAGCACTAATAATACCGTTATTAGTAAAAGCATCTGCTCCTAGACGAATTGGTACCCTCACTAAAGAAGACTTTTTAAATTGAGGTTCTCTGTCTTCAGATATAATTACATTTGAGATTAGCAGCCTAATAGCATTAGAGCCAATATCAATTGCAGCAAATTTTTTTATTTCTAACAATTTTTTATTTATTATTTTTAGGAGATTCTATTAAAACAGTTTTTCCTTTTTTAATGTTTTTCCAATGTTTTTCTTGAAACTGCAAGGCAATTACGCCACACGTAGGAACATGTGCAATCGGTTTATTTCCAAATTCATTAACAAAAGTGTTAATACCATGATCATGGCTAAATATAAACGCAGAGTTGAAGCCGTCATCTAAGGCTTTTATTGTTTTTTCTAAATAACCATCACTAAAACTATATAATTGCCTTTTAATTTGAAGATTTGCGTGTGGGAAACTAAATTTTTCACAAAAAATAATAGCAGTATGCAGCGCCCTATTAGCACTGCTTGTTACAAAAACATCTGGTTTTTCTATTTTTTTAGATAAAAACTTAGACATTAAATGAGCGTCTTTAATACCACGTTTTTTTAAGGGTCTGTCAATATCTTCAATTCCTTTATAGGTCCATGAAGATTTTGCATGTCTAACAATATAGAGTGTTTTCATTTATTTTTTATTGTGCTAGGTAAATATAAAAAATTATGGTGCTAATCTTTCTATTTTCCAAGAAAAATCGTCTTCTAAAAGATATCTAATTCTATCATGCAATCTATTTGGTCTTCCTTGCCAAAATTCTATCGATATTGGTTTTACTAAATAACCTCCCCAGTGTTTTGGCCTTGTAATTTCTTTTCCATGAAAAGCTGATATAAAGGATGTTAAACTGTCTTCTAGCGCCTCCCTAGAACTTACAACAGTACTTTGATTAGATGCCCAAGCACCAAGTTTACTTCCATCTGGTCTCGATTCAAAATAACCGTCAGACAAATTTTCTATTTGCTTTTCTGCCTTTCCTTTAATAATAATTTGTTGTTCTAAACCAGGCCAAAAAAAAGATAAACAAATATGGTTATTTTCTGCTATTGCCAAACCTTTTTCTGAATTATAGTTTGTGTAAAAAATAAAACCTTCTGAAGTAAATTTCTTTAGTAAAACAATTCTGTTTTTAGGAAAACCATCTTTACCAATAGTGGAAATACTCATGGCGTTTGTTTCTTCTACAGTTTTAGAATCATCGGCGTTTCGAAACCAAGTCTTAAATAAGTCCATTGGATTTTTAGGACAATTACTTTCTAAAAGTTCTTGTTTTTCGTAAGATTTACGATAATTACTTAAGTCTTTTGACATCGTTTGTATTTGAATACAGTAAAAATACAGAATATTTCAGAAGTACAAACACTCTAAAACCTTCTTTTTTAATCAATTTTATTTAAATATTTAGCAAGGAATACTCCATTACTTGCGCAGGCTTGTAATAAATATCCGCCCGTAGGTGCGTCCCAATTCAACATTTCCCCAAGACAAAATTGATTCGGAATTTTATGTAACTGAAAATTAGTATCAACTGCGTTTATATCAATTCCGCCAACAGTAGATATCGCTTCATCTAAAATACTCAAGTCGTTAACCTCTAGCGGGAATTTTTTAATATATTTTGATATTATTTCTGCGTTTAAATAAGAGTCTTTGGATAAATATGTTTTTAATAAAGTAATTTGAGAAGGACTTAACTTCAACTCTTTCTTTAAAATTTGAGTTGTATTTTTAAAATTCGAATTTTTTATTTTAGAAGCTACATTTTCTAGAGTAAATGTTGGTTTAAAATCGATATATATTAGCGCTTTATTATGTAATTTTAATTGCGCTCTAATTTGTGGACTTAAACCATAAATTGCATTTCCCTCTAAGCCAAAACGAGTAATTACGGCCTCTCCTTTTTGCTTTTTGTTAGCGCAAGAAATAGTAATGTTTTTTAGTGGAATTCCTTCGTTATCTTCGATGAATTTAGAATTCCAATCAATTTTAAAAGCACAATTAGAGGCTTTAAAAGGAATTGTTTTAATACCTTTTTCTTCGAAGGTTTTCAGCCAGGCTCCATCAGATCCTGTAATTTTCCAACTTCCGCCACCTAAAGAAAACACCGTATAATCTGAATAGGTAATTTCGTTATTTATAATAAGGTTGTTTTGAGTATCCCAAACAGAAAAAACATGGTTGTATTTAAAATGAATTCCTTTGTTTTTTAAATGGTTTAGAATCGTATTTAAAACTGTAATAGGTTTTATGTATTCTTCTGGATAGACTCTTTTACTACCTGTCTCTTATACACATCTGACGCTGCCGACGACT
>CAJXTJ010000123.1 GCA_913061165.1 uncultured Polaribacter sp. | reverse complement strand
TCGGAGATGTGTATAAGAGACAGAGCAGATACGGCTTTAAAGACAGCAGATGCTGGTTATTTAACGCGTAGATTAGTGGATGTTTCACAAGATGTTATTGTTAATGAAGAAGACTGTGGTACGTTAAGAGGTTTAGAGGTTAATCCATTAAAGAAAAATGATGAGATTGTAGAATCTATATCAGATAGAATTGAAGGACGTGTCTCTTTAAATGATGTATATGATCCTGTAACAGAAGAAATAATTTTACAAGCAAACGAACCAATTACTTCTAAACTAGCTATTGCTGTTGAAAAGTCTGGTATTGATTCTGTGCAAGTTAGATCTGCGTTATCATGTGAATCTACTAAAGGTATTTGTGCAAAATGTTACGGGCAGAGTTTATCTACTCTTAATAAAGTACAAATTGGTGAAGCAGTTGGTGTAATTGCGGCACAATCTATTGGAGAACCAGGTACACAGTTAACACTACGTACATTCCACGTTGGTGGGGTTGCAGGAAACATTTCTGAAGAGAATAAATTAATTGCTAAGTTCGAAGGAACTGTAAAGATTGAGGATTTAAGAACTGTATCAGGTAAAGATAATGACGGTAATGCAACAGATATCGTTATTTCTAGAACTGCAGAGATTAAAATTATAAATAAGAAAACGGGTATTACACAGAGTACAAATATTATCCCTTATGGTTCTGTTATTTTTGATAAAGACAGAAAAACAATCAAAAAAGGAGATGTAATTGTTCAATGGGATCCATTTAATGGTGTAATTGTTTCTGAGTTTGGAGGAAAAGTGAAATTTGATAACTTACAACAGGGTGTTAATTACTCTATAGAAGTTGATGAGCAAACAGGTTTCCAAGAAGTGGTAATGATTGATTCTAAGAACAAGAAATTAATTGCTTCTTTAATCGTTGAAGATAAAGATGGTACTGCTTTGCGTTCTTATAGTTTACCAGTTGGTGCTCACTTAATGGTGAATGACAATGAAATGGTAGAATCTGGGCATACGTTAGTTAAAATTCCAAGAAAATCTGGTAAAGCCGGAGATATTACTGGAGGTTTACCACGTGTAACAGAGTTATTTGAAGCTCGTAACCCATCGAATCCTTCTGTAGTTTCAGAGATTGATGGTGTTGTTTCTTTCGGTAAAATTAAACGTGGTAATAGAGAAATTATAGTAGAATCTAAAACTGGAGATATTAGTAAGTATTTAGTAAAACTTTCTAACCAAATTTTAGTTCAAGAGAATGACTTTATTAAAGCAGGTATGCCATTATCAGACGGGGCAACAACTCCTTCAGATATTTTAAGAATAAAAGGACCTTCTGCAGTGCAAGAGTACTTAGTAAATGAAATACAAGAAGTATATCGTTTACAAGGTGTGAAAATTAACGACAAACATTTCGAAGTAGTTGTTCGTCAAATGATGCGTAAAGTTAAAATTATTGATTCTGGAGATACTTTATTCTTAGAGAATCAATTAATTCATAAAATTGACTTTATCAAAGACAACGATGCAATCTACGGAATGAAGGTTGTTGAAGAGGCTGGAGATTCTGAGAACTTAAAACCAGGTCAAATTGTTTCTGCACGTCAATTAAGAGATGAAAATTCTTTATTAAGAAGAAATGATCAAAGCTTAGTAGAAGCAAGAGAAGCGAAGCCAGCAACGGCAGAGCAGGTTTTACAAGGTATTACAAGAGCATCACTTCAAACAAAATCGTTTATATCTGCAGCTTCTTTCCAGGAGACTACAAAAGTATTAAACGAGGCTGCTGTAAGTGGTAAAATAGATACATTAGAAGGCTTAAAAGAAAATGTGATTGTTGGTAAGAGAATACCAGCAGGAACAGGTATGAGGTCTTATGAAAAGATTCTAGTTGGTCCTAAAGACGAAATAGAAAAGAGTTTCTAATAACTTTTACTAGTTAAAAGTTTACTATTTAAAAGTTGAATTGTGTTCTGTAAGTTTTTTATAGAATTCAATTCAACTTTTTATTTTTTGTACCTTTCAAGTGTTAAATAAGTTGAAAATTAAATAAATTATGGAAGAAAATAAAAACAAAGACGGACAATTAAATATAGAATTAGATCAAGCAATTGCAGAAGGAACCTATTCTAATTTGGCTATTATTAATCATTCTGTTTCAGAATTTATTGTAGATTTTATTAATATAATGCCGGGTGTACCAAAGGCAAAAGTAAAATCTAGAATTATATTAACTCCACAACACGCAAAAAGATTAGCAAAGGCTTTAGCAGATAATGTTAGGAAATTTGAAGAAGCTAACGGTGAAATTAAAGATTATGAGCGTCCGACAGTGCCAATGAATTTTGGACCAACAGGACAAGCATAGCACTTATTTAAATATACATTAAAAGAGTAGTGAAGATCAATATGATGTCTGAGCTACTTTTTTTATGAATTAAATAGTAGTTGTAACCTTCTTTTTAAATGTTTGTATAAAAATGCATTTGTTTTTACATAATGAAAAGAAATAAAGCAGACTATAGTAATAAAGAACAATGCTCCAAAAATGGCTTGCCAAGGAGTTAATGTTTTTCCAATAATTTTATTTAATCCAATACCCAGAAAACTTCCATAAATAATGGTAAAATGAATCACATAGATAGATAAAGTTTTTTGTCCGATTTTTAAAACTAACGGAAACTTTAAATAATTTTCAAATGCATAGAAAAAAGAAAAGTATAAGAATACATTTCCTAGTCTTGTAAATAGATAATTATAGTTGGCAGCATGTAAAAATAATTGAATATTCATTAATTCATATAGTAAAATTAAGATATCAGAAGAAGAAATAATTAATATTAAACCCAGTGTAAAGAAAGATATGACTGTTATTTTTTTAAAGTTAGGTCTCTTTGCATACTTATGAAATAATGTTGCTATATATGCTCCAAATGCAATATATCCAAACCATGGGGTAATTGTAAATATAGAACCGTTACTTTTTGAAAGATAATTGTTTAGAAGCGCAGGAAGGCTATCAAAACTTATGGCACGGTATAATGGTTCTGATAGAAAAATTAAAAAGCCTAGAGCTAATAATATAAAAGAAAATAGTAGTACTCTTTTTGCACATAAGTAATAGATTACAACAACTATTATAAGACTTAAACCAATACACTGCAGAACATCAATAACTAAAAAATAGCTATTAAAATATCCAGAGAACCAAGATAAGAAAGGGATTCTAAGCAAATAACCAATACCAATAAGAAAAAAACCTCTTACAATTCCCTTTCGCATTCGTAGGTTTTCTTGCTCTTTTTCTTTTGCCTTTAGCAATAAATAGGTAAAAATTAAACCAGAAATAGTAAAAAAGGTTGGCGCAGTAATTCCTCTGAAGTAAGACCACACAGAATAAGGAATGGCGTTTATATCTTTATAGGAGTCGGCTAATAGTGTATTTATAAAGTGTCCTTGCAACATCATTAGAATTGCAAAAGCACGAATAATATCAATAAAATATAACCTATTACTATTCATTAGTATTTTTTTCGACTTTAAATAATACGATGTATTTTATCTTAAGCTTTCTGCTTTAGATTGATTTAGAATTATTTTAGAATAAGGTTGGTTATTTTATCCAATATTTCTTATCCATTAATTTTTAAATACAGTACAAACGTAAACTTTAATTTAGATTGCATTATATGAACGAAAGTAAAAAAATAAATTTAAAGTTATTTTAAATCTGTCTGGTTCTATTCAGTAACCAAAAATCTGCTAAAACTAAAGCGGTCATAGCTTCTATTATTGGCACTGCTCTTGGCACAACACAAGGGTCATGTCTTCCTTTACCAGTAATTTCTGTTACTTCACTTTCAGAATTAATAGTTTGTTGAGAACTCATAATAGTTGCAACAGGTTTAAAGGCTACCCTAAAATAGATATCCATTCCGTTACTTATACCACCTTGAATTCCACCAGATAAATTTGTTTTTGTAGATCCATCAGCATTAAACACATCATTATGCTCTGTACCTTTCATTTTAGAACCACAAAACCCACTACCAAATTCAAATCCTTTTACAGCATTTATAGAAAGCATTGCTTTGCCTAATTCTGCATGTAGTTTATTAAAAATTGGTTCACCTAAGCCTACAGGAACATTCTGTGCAACACAAGTAATGGTTCCACCAATAGTATCACCCGCTTTTCTAATTTCTTGTATTTTGGTAATCATTTTCTCTGCGGAAGCTTCATCAGGACAGCGAACAATATTACTTTCTGTTTTAGAAAAGTCTAATTCTTGATATGGTTTTTCCATGAAAATTTCACCAACAGAAGAGGTAAATGCATTTATTTCTATAGATGAAATTAGTTGTTTGGCCAAAGCACCAGCAACTACCCAATTTGCAGTTTCTCTGGCAGAACTACGACCTCCACCTCTAAAATCTCTAAATCCATATTTTTGATCATAGGTAAAATCGGCATGAGAAGGTCTATAAACATTTGTGTTATGATTGTAGTCTTTGGACTTCTGGTTGGTGTTTTTAATAATAAAGCCAATGGAGGTTCCCGTTGTTTTTCCTTCAAAAATACCTGAAAGAAATTCTACAGTATCTGGTTCTTTACGTTGTGTAACAATTTTAGATTGCCCAGGTTTACGTCTATTTAACTCTTCTTGAATAGCATCAAGGTTCACTTCTAAACCGGCAGGAAAACCATCTATAATACCACCAATGGCAGTTCCATGAGATTCACCATAGGTTGTAACTCTTAATAAATTTCCAAAAGAATTAAATGACATTTTTTTTATGTTAAATTATTGTACAAATATACTAAAGTGAAGATAAGTAATTTCTAAATTTTATGCTTTTATAACGATTTCTATATTTTCCTTTATTGCAACAGTGCCTGATTATGAATAATATAGATTAAAAATTTAATTATATTCAAGAAAGATAAAAAATAATCACTTTTTTGTTTTTTAGAATTAAATATTCAATCTATATTTGCACCCGCATTAAGGGAATACCTTATGAGACTACTGGAGAAATGGCAGAGCGGTCGAATGCGGTAGTCTTGAAAACTATTGACTGTAACAGGTCCGGGGGTTCGAATCCCTCTTTCTCCGCTTAGAGAATCACAATTCTCACCAAAAGCCCATAAACATTATGTTTATGGGCTTTTTCATTTTATCTAAACATCATTTCAAAGTAAGTAATATTCATTAAAAAGACACCTATTCGGTTACCTTTTTTAATTTTAAAAAGGGTAACCGAATTTAATTTATTTTAATGTAATTTACTGTTATTTAGTTTGTTATGTTTTATTGTTTGCTTTAAATTTTGTATATTTAACTTATAAAAAAGAGGTAACCGATGTTCAATACTTTTTCAATTCTTTTTTTTCTGCAACGAAATAAAGTAACCAAAGATGGTAAAGCTCCAATTTATCTTCGTATTACTGTAAATGGCGGGCGTAGTCAAATTAGTATTAAAAGAAAAATTTCAATTAACAAATGGAATAACGAGGCAGGAAAAGTAATTGGGACAACTTTAGAAGTAAAAGAATTAAACCGTTATTTAAATTCATTAGAACATAGGGTTTTCAAGATTCAACAAAAACTATTGGATGATAATCGTAAAATTACTGCACTTTTAATTAAGAATATCTTTACAGGTAAAGATGAAAACCAAAAAATGTTACTTAAAATCTTCCAGGACCATAATAATCAAGTAGAAAAATTAGTGGGAAAAGATTTTGCTCTAGGAACACTTGAAAGGTATAAGACTGCAAAAAAGCATGTACAAGATTTTATAAAATTAGAATACAAGCTAGAGGATGTCAATGTAAAAGACGTGAATCATAAATTTATTCATGGCTTTGAATATTATTTAAAAACGGAAAGAAACTGTAGTCATAATACAGCTATTAAATACATCACTAATTTTAAGAAGATCATAAGAATTGCCTATGCCAATGATTGGATAAGTAAAGACCCTTTCTATAATTGGAAGGCGCGGCTTAAAACTATTGATAGAGAATTTTTATCTAAAGAAGAAATTCAAAAATTAGTTGAAAAAGAGCTTACTATAAAACGATTAGATCAAGTTAAAGAT
>CAJXTJ010000122.1 GCA_913061165.1 uncultured Polaribacter sp. | reverse complement strand
AAATTGAAGTACCTAAAAAAGCTAAAAAGCAATTGGTTTTTTGGATGCGACCTCAATTTAAATTTATGGCAGCAGCATCTTTAGTTTTTATTTTATGTTTAACAGTTTGGTTACAAAGTTTTAATAAAGTAACTGTTTTAGAGGAAACTAATTTTGAGTTGTTCGCTTTTTATGATACTATTTTAATTGAGTCTTTATTAGTGGATGAATCTGAAATTGAAGCATTTACGGACGCTACCTTATTTAATGAAATTTTGGTTAAAGCAGAACTGTCTGAACAAAAATTAGATAATCTAGTTTTAGATAACTTAATCTCAGTGGACTCATTATTATATAATTATATTGATTATGGATTGATCGAAACTCTTGTTTTATAAAATAAAAATAAAAATAAAAACTTTCAAACTATTTTACAAAGTTCAGTTCTAAGTAATAGAAACAATTATTAATTAAAAACTTTAACATTATGAGAACTTCAATTTTTAAACAGCGTATTTTTAAATCAAATATTTTATTTTTTACAATTACAGCATTTATTTTATCAGCTGTATTATTTACATCTTGTTCAGATTCAGAATCTATAGATGGACTTGAATTAGATAGTTCAGCATTAATAGAAAAAATTGAAAGTGCAACAAAAGAGGCAGTAGCATTATCGAGTTTACCAGCTGCAACAGAAATAGCACTTAGAGGAGACTTAGTAGATAGTTTTGTTCTAGGTGCAGAATTAGCAGTAGGTTTAGGTTATAAGGTTGCCATAGCAACAGACAATGAATCTAGAGAAGAAGTTAAAAGTGATGTTTACTTTTCTATTGATGGAAAACATTTAGCAGACACTAATGAGAAAAGAAAAAAACGAAGACATAAATGTTTTGAATTTGTATTTCCCATAGATTTTATAATGGCAGATGATACAGCAATTACTTTAATTAGCAAAGATGATTGGAGTTTAATTAGAGATTGGTATGATGCAAATCCTAATGAAACGGAAAGACCAGAATTATTATTTCCTCTTGACGTAAAACTATGGAATGGAACTGTGCAAACTTTAATAGACAGTGATGAGTTAAAAGTAGTAAAAGAATCTTGCAAAAAAGGTAAAGACAAAAGAAAGTGTTTCAAATTAATATTACCTGTAAGTTTTACAATGCCAGATGCAACTGTAATTGATGTTGTCGAAAGAACAGATTTTAAATTACTTAGAGAATGGCGCAAGGCAAACCCCGGTGTTGTAGAAAAAAGGGTTTTAAATTTCCCAGTTGATATTGAGTATAAAGAAGGCACTTCAGTAACAGTAAATGATCAAACAGAATTTGAGGCAGTTAAGGATGCATGTAGAAATTAATCTATAAATTTGTACTTTAGTTATTAAAGAGTTAAAAACAATAAAAATGAAATTAAAAACCATCATATTATCTATAAGCTTTCTTAGTCTGGTGCTATTTAATTCAACAGTTTTTGCTCAAGATTCTAGCTTTAGTTTAATTCAAAAAGAGTTAACAAAACAACAACGGGAATTATTGCAGAATGAAAAGGAGGTAATGAAATTAAATCGTGAAGCTTTTAAAGCATCACTTACCAAAGATCAGGTAGCTATCTTAAGGGATAAAACAATTTCTAAGTATGAAATTAGAAAACGTTTAGCAGCTACATTTTCTAGAAATCAAAAAAACATAGTTAAAAGTCAACAAGTTAGTTTAAGGAAAACTAGAGATAATTTCAGGAAAACGCTTACAGGTGAACAAAGAAAAATGCTAAAAGAACGAATTGATAAAACTAGAAATTCTAAAGACAGAGGAGAACTTAAAGGTGGACCAAGAGTAAATAATGCTAATAATGGAAGAAAAAAAAGAAACGTAGGTAATTAGCATTTAACTATTTATGACACATCTTTTTCAAGAATTAAAAAACACTATAAAAGTTTTTGGGTTGCTATTGTTTTCAATGGCAACCTCTTTTTGTTCTTATGCACAAGAAGAAAATTTAGAGGATTTAGATAGTTTAATAGACGAACTTTTTTTTAACAATCAACAGTTTTTAGATGAGTTAATAGAAAGTGATTTTCCTTTCAATTTCTTATACACTTCGGTTTCTTATAATAGTAATACTTTTTTCTCAGGAAGAAATTCTGGTGCAGATCAATTCAATATTATTCCGCAAGTATCTTATTATCATTCCTCAGGATTTAACGCAAGCATCTCAGGAATTTTTTACCAAAATTTTGATCCAAATTGGGATTTTACGAGTGTTTCTTTAGGGTATTTTAAAACCTTAGGAAAAAATAAAAACTTCCTTTATAATATTGGTTACACAAAGGTTTTTTATACAGATGATTTTGATGATTTTACCAATTCTCTCGATCTTAGTCTTGGAATCAGGAATAAAAAAAGAACTATAGGCACAACAGTATCTGCTTCCTATTTATTTGGTGCAGATGAATCTTATCAAATAGTTTCTAATAGTTATTTGAATTTTACTTTAAAAAGAACCCCTAACTTTGCACTGCGTTTAAGACCGAATGTAAATTTTATAATTGCAAAACAATCTATAGCAGTAAAAAAAGTAGTTTTTATAGATCAACAAGTAGTTGTAGAAATTGTAAATTTTAATATCATTGATTTGTTAAATACTCAACTAAGTTTCCCATTATCTTTAAGTACAAAATCTTGGGATTTTGAATTTGGCTATAATTTTAATTTCCCGAATTCAGTATTGAAAGAATCTAGCATACCAGCATCAAGTTTTTTTAGTTTTTCAATTGGTTACTTATTTGATTTAAATAAATAATATTTACAAGAGTATAACTGTACACAAAATACTTTCCTTTTGTATTTTAGTTCTTTAAAATTCATTTTAATGAAAAGCCTTCATGTTTTATACTTTATGCATTTCCCCCAACAGATTCAAAAAAATATGACATTATAAATGTAGTTTGCACAAAAAAGAAGCAAATCAAACGTAAAAAATTTAACTAAATTTTATGCAATATTTTTTTTTGACACCATTTCTAATAGACAATGTATTGGTGCTGCAAGACGTTGGATAAATTTGGAATTTGAGGTAATTTCTAATGCTTGTGATAAATAACTTCTTTTAGTATGTCTGCAGTTGCAGAAAACGGACATGAAAGCGCTGTTGTTTTTCCAAATAAAACCTTTAGAAAATAGTAGATTCGTTCGTTACATATAAAATATATGAATAGCACAAAACCGAATTATAGAAATAATTCGGTTTTGTGCTATTCATATTAAATTTCATGAAAATAGGTAATCAATTAAAGTCCACTCATAAAGCTACTATAAGGGTCTTTAAACTGCGTTCCTTCTGCAAAGCGATATTTGCTTAATTTTTTATACTCAACTAGAGCCCACAGTATAAATTCTTTCATGAAATAAGTATCTGCTTCATTCATATTTGGCTGTTGTTCTTTTATAAATTGATCTAAAGGTTTTACTTTATCTAATTCTGCTTTGTACTGCTCTTCAGTATGATCATCTAATAATTCAAAATCTTCCTCTGTATTAAAAAACCAAGAAATAATACCATCATAAGGTGTTTCTTCACCTTGTTTTTCTAATTTTTTAATTTCAGGAAAATAAATAGGAAATAATGTTGTTACTGCTTTTTTAATCAAACCATCAGCAACCACGTGAGCACCTTCTTGCTCTCCTTCATATACTAATTCTACCTTTCCAGTAATGGCTGGAATAATTCCATCAAAATCGCTTAAGCGAATCATTGTTTTCTCATCTCCAGATAATAAAGCTCTTCTTTCTGCTGTACTTAATAAATTCTCAAATGCAGAAATACTTAAACGCGCACTAACGCCACTTTTAGCATCTATATATTCACTATCTCTGGCTTCGAATACTATTTGCTCTAATAAATCTCTAGATAGCTCTGGTACATCTATAAATTCTTTCTGAGCACTTGCCTTATTTGTTTCTTGCTGTGTTATTGTTTTTGCAGTTTTTATATCTTCAGGATAGTGTGTTAAGATTTGCGAACCAATTCTATCTTTTAAAGGGGTAACAATACTTCCTCTATTGGTATAGTCTTCTGGATTTGCAGTAAAAATAAATTGCATGTCTAAATTTAGACGCATTTTAAATCCTCTAATTTGAATATCACCTTCTTGTAAAATATTAAATAATGCTACCTGAATTCTGGCTTGTAAGTCTGGTAATTCATTAATTACAAAAATACATCTGTTCGCTCTGGGGATCATTCCATAATGAATCACTCTATCATCTGCATAACTTAACTTTAAGTTTGCTGCTTTTATAGGGTCAACATCACCAATAATATCTGCAACAGTAACATCTGGTGTTGCTAGTTTTTCTGCAAAACGCTCGTCCCTGTGCATCCAGAAAATAGGTGTATCATCTCCTTTTTCTTTGATTGTTTCAATCGCAAATCTTGAAATCGGGTGCAATGGATCATCATTAATTTCAGAACCTTCTACAACTGGAATATATTCATCTAATAAATTGACCATCAATCTTGCCAAACGCGTTTTTGCTTGTCCTCGTAAACCTAATAAATTAATATTATGCTTACTTAAAATGGCTCTTTCCAACTCAGGAATTACGGTGTTTTCATATCCATGAACTCCTTTAAAAACAGTTTCTTTACTCATTATTTTACCAATAAGATTTTCTCGTAACTCGTCTTTAATAGATCTCGATGTATATCCAGATTTCACTAATTGTCCTAATGTTTTTAACTTACTTACATTCATATTTTATTTTATCTAAAACAAACTTTGCAACTTGTTTACTTTGCAATTTTGTGACTTATTAATTATTATTATCCTTTAATTCTTTTCTTTCTATTCGTTTCGTAATCTTCAAAAATCATTTCCCCTAAACCTTTTAAACCTGTATAAAATGCTTTTCCTTGGTTTGCTTTTGTGAATGCCCTAATAAATTGCATTAAATAAGGGTCTTGAGCAATCATAAAAGTGGTAATGGGAATGTGTAATTTTCTTGCCTGCTGCGCCATTGCATAACATTTATTTACGATGTGTTCGTCTAAACCATTACTATTCTTATAATATTGGCCATCTGGTAAACGCAAGCAACTTGGTTTCCCATCAGTAATCATAAAAATTTGTTTGTTGGTATTTCTCTTTCTTCGCAGTAAATCCATCGCTAAATTTAAACCAGCAACGGTATTTGTGTGATAAGGACCTACTTGTAAGTATGGTAAATCTTTAATTTTTATAGACCAAGCGTCGTTTCCAAAAACAATAATATCTAAGGTGTCTTTTGGGTACCGAGTCGTAATTAATTCTGCTAAAGCCATTGCTACTTTTTTGGCAGGTGTAATTCTATCTTCACCGTATAGAATCATAGAATGACTAATATCTATCATCAAAACAGTACTCATTTGGCTTTTGTGAAGTGTTTCTTCTACGACCAAATCGTTTTCTGTTAAATTAAAATTATCTAAGCCATTATTGATTTGTGCATTTTTAATACTCTCTGTAATGGATACTTTATCTAAAGAATCACCAAATTGATAAGCTCTCAAGTCACCCGTATGTTCGTCTCCTATTCCTGGAGATTTACTTTTATGATTTCCAGCACCACTTCTTTTAATTTTTCCAAAAATATGATTTAACGCTTGCTGTCTTATTGCGCGTTCTGTTTTCGAGGTAATTTTTGTACCACCAGTTCCATCTCCTTTTACCTCATCTTTTATATACCCCTTCTTTTTTAAATCTTCTACAAAGTCGTCAATAGTATAATTTTCGTCCGTCAAGCTATATTCTGCGTCTAAAGAACGCATCCAATCTATTGCTTCGTCAAAATCTCCAGAAGTATGTGTAATCAGTTCCTTGAAAATTTCAAATAGTTTTTCAAAAGGAGATTTATTTTCTGCTTCATACGTTTTAAAGACAAAACCTTTTCTTTTTTTGTTATTTTTCATCACTATAAAAATACGGCTTTATAAATGGCTATAAATATTTTAACATAGCTTTAATATATAGAGCAATTGTCAATTTTTATATTTGGATAACTTTAGTTCGATTAAAGATGAAAATAACTTTTATAACAACATCAATATCGAATTAAATAAGGGAAAAATATAACAATAAATTATCTGTCTCTTATACACA
>CAJXTJ010000121.1 GCA_913061165.1 uncultured Polaribacter sp. | reverse complement strand
TCTACACGTAAGGAGTCGTCGGCAGCGTCAGATGTGTATAAGAGACAGTTATTAGGTGATACGAAATTTATATAACGAACAGTGGAAAGATATTCAATTTGATAAAATTATTTCTTTAGCAGAAAAGTTTAAAATTTCTAGCTATGGTAGGGTTATTGGTTTTAAGGAAGATGCGGAATTTCTTAAAAAAAAATCATTTATCAATGGTTATGAAACCATTTCTTTAAAGCAAGAAGTGAATAAGAATTCTACCAATAGATATGTCCATAAAATAGTGGCACAACATTTTTTAAAAAAAGTAAATGAGCAACAAGTTTATGTAATCCATTTAGACTTTGATAAAAATAATAATAAAGTAGAAAATTTAAAATGGGCTTCCAAAAGAGAAAAAGAATTGCATCAATTTAGCAATCCAACTTGGGACGAAATTATGAAGAATAAAAAGAAAGGCAATGCCAAGTTAACAGAATATAAAGTAAAGGTTATAAAACGTCAATTAAAAAATAATAGAACAAGAATTACAATGATTGCTAAACGTTTTGGAGTATCGGACATGCAAATACACAGAATAAAGTCAGGTGAAAACTGGGGAGACGTTTCCGAATAAAATTAAAGTGAAATAAAGCGTATAAAATAGTGTCAGTATGACACTATTTTTTTGTTGGCAACATTTTTGCAAATAGAGGATAGACAATTTAATGATTACAACGAAATGAGTAAGAAAGATAAAATAGAGCAGGAAGAAATAATAAATGAACAAGAAACGGTTCAAGTAGAAGAAAATCAAGAAGTTGAAGTAGAATTTGTAAAAGAAGAGCCAACTCCAGAAGAACTTATTCAAGCAGCAAATGACAAGTTTTTACGTCTATTTGCAGAGTTTGAAAATTATAAAAAGAGAACAACTAAAGAAAGAATAGAGTTATTTAAAACTGCTGGACAAGAAGTAATGACATCTTTACTGCCAGTTGTAGATGATTTTGAGCGTGCTTTGTCACATATTGAAGAAAACAAAGAAACAGCAGAATTAAAAAAAGGTGTTGAATTAATTTACCAGAAATTTTACAATACTTTAGAATTAAAAGGATTGGCAAAAGTGGAAACAAGAGCAGGTGATGCTTTTGATGCTGAATTTCACGAGGCAATTACTCAAATTCCTGCACCATCAGATGATTTAAAAGGGAAGGTAATAGATTGTATCGAAAAAGGATATAAGCTAGGAGATAAAATTATTAGATACCCTAAAGTGGTTATCGGACAATAAAAAAATACAACTAATAGCTCATAATTGAAAGAACATGGCAAAACAAGATTTTTACGAAATATTAGGTCTTTCAAAATCTGCTACGCAGGCAGAGATTAAGAAGGGGTACAGGAAAATGGCTATTAAATATCATCCAGATAAAAATCCTGATGATACAGCAGCTGAAGAAAATTTTAAAAAGGCAGCGGAAGCTTATGAGATTTTAAGTGACGATAACAAAAAAGCACGTTATGATCAATATGGTCATGCGGGATTTGATGGACCTCAAGGTGGTGGCGGCGGCTTCGGTGGCGGCGGTATGAATATGGATGACATATTCAGCCAATTTGGTGACATTTTCGGCGGCGGTGGCGGCGGATTTGGTGGTTTCGGTGGTGGTGGTGGTCAACGCCAGGCTAGAGTCAAAGGAGGTAATATGCGCATCCGTGTAAAGCTTACTTTAGAAGAAATTGCCAAAGGTGTAGAGAAAAATGTAAAGGTTCGCAGAAAAGTACAAGCAGATGGTGTTTTGTATAAAACGTGTACGACTTGTAATGGTTCTGGACAGCAAATGCGCGTTACTAATACTATTTTAGGTAGAATGCAAACCGCAACCACTTGTGGAACTTGTTCTGGAGCTGGAGAAATAATAAGTAATAAACCAAATGATGCAGATGCACAAGGTCTAGTTACTAAAGAAGAAACCGTTTCTATAAATATTCCTGCAGGTGTAACTGAGGGAGTGCAATTGAAAGTAGGAGGAAAAGGAAATGATGCACCAGGTAAGAACTCTATTTCAGGTGATTTATTAGTCTTAATTGAAGAGATTCCGCATAAAACTTTAAAAAGAGAAGGTACAAATATACATTATGATCTGTATATTAATTTTTCTGAAGCAGTCTTAGGAACTAGCAAAGAAGTTGATACTGTCTCGGGTAAAGTGAAAATTAAGATTGATGGAGGTACGCAGTCTGGAAAGATTTTAAGACTAAAGGGAAAAGGTCTGCCGAGTATAGAAAGATATGGTACAGGAGATTTCTTGATTCATATTAATGTTTGGACACCCAAAGAATTAAACAAAGAGCAAAGACAGTTTTTTGAGAAAATGTCGGATAATGAAAATTTTAAACCATCTCCTAATATGTCTGATAAATCTTTTTTTGAAAAAGTAAAGGACATGTTTTCATAATTTCGAAATAATAATTAAATAAATAAAGAATCTTCTAATAAAATAGTAGTTTTTAGTAAGATTTAATATATATTTGTGATGTTGTTGATTTATTAACAACACTTTTTCTTTTTCATAGCAATTTTCCCACTCAATTTATTGAGTGGGTTTTTTTTATTTATTTAACATCAAAAGCTTTAAAAACTATGGTAAATTCATATTTATCAAATATCTTTGCAAGCTAATTATGGTGATATGAATACAGCCGTTATTTCAGACAACAAAACATCTATGAAAACTATTATTTCAGACTTTAAGCAACTTACTAAAGTTGGCTTGTCTTTAAGTGTTGTGTTTTCTTCTGTGGCTGGTTATTTGTTAGCGGTAGAGACTGTAGATTATTTTATACTATTTCTTTTAGCTATTGGTGGTTTTTTTATGGTTGGTGCTTCTAATGCGTTCAATCAAATTATAGAAAAAGATACAGATGCTATCATGAAACGTACGCAGAACAGACCTTTGCCAACAGGCAGAATGTCTGTAAACGTTGCATTAACAATCGCAATAGTATTTACCGTTTTAGGAATTTCAATCCTATATAGCATCAATCCTAAGTCGGCATTATTTGGCGCAGTGTCAATATTCCTATATACATGTGTTTACACCCCTTTAAAGGCAGTAACACCTTTAACAGTGTTTGTAGGTGCAATTCCAGGAGCAATTCCTTTTATGCTTGGTTGGGTTGCCGCAACTAATAACTTTGGTATTGAGGCAGGATTTTTGTTTATGATTCAGTTTTTCTGGCAATTTCCGCACTTTTGGGCAATTGGTTGGTTGCAGTTTGAGGAGTATAAAAAAGCGGGCTTTAATATGTTGCCTATGGGAACTAAAGATAGAGGGGCTATAAAGCAAATTATTTTTTATACAGGAATAATGATTTTAGTCTCTATAGCGCCAGTTTTAAAAGTATCTGGGGCGTTTTATATTTATCCAATAACCGCGGTAATTATTGCACTATTGGGTATTGTAATGCTATATTATGGTGTTAAACTTTATAAAAGTCAAGAAAATATAGATGCGAGAAAATTAATGTTATCGAGTGTCTTGTACATTACAGTTGTACAAATTATATACGTAGTAGATAAATTTTTACATTAAAAAAGGAAGATGGTAGAACAAACATTAGAACAAGAATTAACAGTTGCTAGAAGAAAATCTGGAAAACCAATGTTGTGGGTTTCTATGATAAGTATGGTGATGTTTTTTGCAGGTTTAACAAGTGCATATGTAATTAGTATGGAAAGAGATGATTGGGTAACTTTTGATTTGCCTGATGCTTTTTATATTAGTACTTTTTTAATTGTTGCGAGCAGCGTTACAATAATCTTGTCTCAAAGATTTTTGAAGCAAGAAAAAAGACAGATGTCACTTATATTACTAGTAGTAACTTTATTTCTAGGAATTGGCTTTATCTGGCAACAATACGAAGGCTTTAATGAACTTAAAGGCTTAGGCCTGTATTTTACTGGACCAGGAAGTACAGTATCTACATCGTTTATAATTGGCATCACATTAATGCATGTTTTACATATATTTGCTGGTGTAATTGTGCTTTTTGTTGTTATTTATAATCATTTTAAATATAAGTACAAACCAAATGATTTGCTGGGGTTTGAACTCGGTGCAATCTTCTGGCATTTTGTAGATATACTATGGATTTATCTATTTTTCTTTTTCTATTTTATTAGGTGATGAAAAATGATTAATTTTGCAAAACTATTTTTAACATTCAATCAATAGAATACATTTATGGAAGCAAATATTGCTGTACCAACTGACAAAAAAGATATCTGGAATGGCGGAGGTGGGAAACCATTTGGCGCTAGTTATGGTAAAATGATGATGTGGTATTTTATCCTATCAGATGCATTAACTTTTTCGGGTTTTTTAGCTGCTTATGGGTTAACACGTTTTAAGTTTATAGACACTTGGCCAATTGCAGATGAGGTTTTTACGCACGTACCATTTGTGCACGGAGATTTTCCAATGATTTACGTTGCAATTATGACGTTTATCTTAATCTTCTCTTCTGTAACAATGGTGTTAGCGGTAGACGCTGGTCATCAAATGAAAAAGAATAAAGTAGCTTGGTATATGTTTGCTACGATTATTGGAGGTATTATTTTTGTAGGCTCACAAGCTTGGGAATGGAATACTTTTATTAAAGGGTCTTATGGGGCTGTAAAAACAACGGAAGGTAAGTTGTTACAGTTTGTAAAAGATGGTAAACAAATTGCTTTGGCAGATTTTGTTATTGGTAACAGAACAGACGGTAGAGTTCAGCATACTAAGAAAAACGGATTGTGGTTTGAAGAGGAGGGTACAATTGCTAATTACTCTGTAGCACAAGTAATTCAAGCGTATAATGCAAATCCTGAAATTCAAGTAAGAACAGAATTAATAGATTTAGACAAGAAACAAAAAACAATTCTTTCTAGAGAAGCAGGTGCTGCAATGCTAGCAAGAACAGATAGAGTTGTAGAAGGCGCTAATTTAGAGGAAAACGAATATGGTAACACAATTTTTGCAGATGCCTTTTTCTTTATTACTGGTTTTCACGGTTTTCACGTAGTGTCTGGAATTGCAATTAATATTATTATTTTCTTTAATGTAATCTTAGGGACTTATGAGAAAAGAGGACATTACGAAATGGTAGAAAAAGTTGGTTTATACTGGCACTTTGTAGATTTAGTTTGGGTATTTGTATTTACCTTTTTCTACTTAGTATAACAAAAAAATAAAAAGAAGAAATGGCACACGCACACGAATCGAACACAAAGAGAATATGGATAGTTTTTGGTATTCTTTCTTTTATAACAATAGTAGAAGTATACTTAGGTATTCTTAAACCTGCAGCCTTGCATTTACAAGGTATGGGTACAAGTTGGTTAAATTGGATTTTCATCATTTTAACACTAGCAAAAGCATATGGAATTGCATGGGTTTTTATGCACTTAGAAGGAGAAAAAAAATGGCTTAGACGCACTATTGTGTGGTCTGCCGTCTTTTTAATCTCATATCTAGTCACACTGTTCTTATTTGAAGGAAGCTACATATTCGATACATTATCACCACTTGTAAAATGGTAATATTAAATTTTAAAGGGTGGTTTTAACCACCTTTTTTTATACATAAAAGGTACACACTAAAAGAGAATTATGAAATTTTTCACTAAAAAAAGAATCGTTTTATTTTTACTATTTATTTTTCCACTGATGTGTTTTTTATTACTGTCTACAGGAATAAATAACGCTTCTAAACTACCAATCTATGGTGATGATGCTTTAGATATCTCATTAGTAGATTCAACAAAAACATTAAAAAATAAAGTTTCTTTAATTTGTTTTTTAGGAGATGATATTGCTAACAATAAAGGAGGTATATTTAATTTGAATCAAAATATTTATAAAAAATTTATTGAACATAATGATTTTCAAATTATAGCGATTTACCCTAAAGGCATCGACAAAGAAGTTTTAAGCTTTAAAAAAGAACTTGGTGCTTTTACAGATATGGCAAAGTGGAAGTTTACAGCTGGTTCTAGAGAAAATATAAATACATTTTTTGAGAGCTTTAAAACGAGTACTTCTTTAAATAATTTTTATACTTCTGATGCCTTTATAGTGGATAAAAACTGTCTCTTATACACATCTCCGAGCCCACGAGACCTCTCTACATCTCG
>CAJXTJ010000120.1 GCA_913061165.1 uncultured Polaribacter sp. | reverse complement strand
GTTAAATTTTAATAATCATATTTACCTTTCCATCTATTTTTTAAAACCTCTTTAAACTGCTTTTCCCTTTGGTTTTCTCCGGGCTCATATAGTTTTGTTCCAGAAATTTCATCAGGCATAAACTCTTGCTCTATAAAGTTATTAGGATAATTATGTGAGTATTGGTATTCTTTCCCATAATCTAAATCTTTCATTAATTTTGAGGGTGCATTTCTCAAACTTAAAGGCACAGATAGATCACCAGTTTTTCTCACTAAATCCTGTGCTTTTCCAATGGCCAAATAAGAAGCATTACTTTTTGCAGAATTCGATAAATAGACGGCACATTGACTCAGTATGATTCTAGATTCTGGATGACCGATGATTGAAACTGCCTGAAATGTATTGTTAGCAAAGATTAATGCAGTAGGGTTGGCATTTCCAATATCTTCCGATGCCAAAATTAACATTCTTCTAGCTATAAACTTAACGTCTTCACCACCTTCTATCATTCTAGCCAACCAATATACCGCTGCATTTGGGTCACTTCCACGTATGGATTTTATAAAGGCAGAAATAATATCATAATGTTGTTCTCCAGTTTTATCATATCTGGCTGTATTTTGCTGTATTTTAGACAATACAAGTTTATTTGTAATTTCAATTTCATCATCAACAGAAACTAAGATTTCGAATATATTTAAAAGTTTTCTAGCGTCTCCTCCAGAAACCTGCAGTAAAGCATCTGTTTCTTTTAATGTGATTTTTTTTGAAGATAAAAATTCGTCTTTCTCCATAGCTCTATGCAAAAGCGCCACTAAATCTTTTTTATCAAAAGAATTTAAAATATATACTTGGCACCTAGAGAGTAGGGCAGGAATCACTTCAAAACTAGGGTTTTCTGTAGTTGCTCCAATTAAGGTTACCCATCCTTTTTCAACGGCTCCTAATAAAGAATCTTGTTGAGACTTACTAAACCTATGAATTTCATCAATAAATAAAATGGGGTTTTTTGCAGTAAATAATCCACCACCTTTTTTAGCTTTTTCTATAATTTCTCTAACATCCTTCACACCAGAACTTATAGCACTTAGGGTATAAAAAGGCCTTTTACTCTCTGTTGCAATAATATTAGCTAGCGTAGTTTTACCAATTCCTGGAGGACCCCAGAGCAATAAAGAAGGGATCATGCCTTTTTTAACTAAATTAGTTAAAACACCATCTTTTCCTACCAGATGTTGCTGGCTAATATAGTCTTCTAATACTTTAGGTCTAATTCTTTCTGCCAAAGGTTCATTCATTTTGTAAAAATAGCAAAGTTTTATGACAGAAGTTGTTATTTTTTAATTTGGTCACATATTTGTTATTTTTGTGTTTATGGAAGATGAAAGTCATTTAAAAATATCGAAATCTATATTCTTCATTCCAATACTATATGTTGTTGGTATTTGGTTGATTTATTGGGTAGAAATTTATTTCAATTTTAATTTTAATAAGTTTGGCGTTTTACCTAGAGATTTAATAGGGCTAAGAGGCATTGTTTTTACACACTTTATTCATAGTGATACCAATCACCTTTTTAACAATTCTTTTCCGTTGTTTGTTTTGTTATTAAGTGTGTTCTATTTTTATAGAGATATTGCCTACAAGGTTTTAATTTTTGGAGGTCTATTATCTGGACTCTTAACCTGGGTTATAGCCAGAGAATCTTATCATATTGGTGCAAGCGGTATTGTGTATCTATTGTTTAGTTTTGTTTTTTTTAGTGGAATTATTAGAAAACACTATCGATTAGTAGCGCTTTCTTTCATTATTATATTTCTATACGGAAGTATGATTTGGTATGTTTTACCAATTAAAGACGGTATGTCTTGGGAAGGGCATTTGTCCGGGTTGTTAATCGGTTTGGTTTTTGCTGTTTTTTATCGAAAAAAAGGACTTATCAAAAAAGAGCATCAGTTCTCAAAAACTGCATTTGATCTTTTATTTGATGAAAATGGTAATTTTGCTCCGCCAGAAATCGGGGAGGAGCAAGAGGAAGAAATAAAATAAGTATTTTTAATTTTTAACAGTAGTAATTCTTTGTCTTACAGTCTCGTATAGGAAAGCTCCACATGCAACTGATACATTTAGGGAAGCTATTTCACCTAACAAGGGTAGTTTTGCCTTATAATCTACCATTTTAAGTATAGAAGGGTTTACACCGCGCTGTTCAGAACCCATTACAATTGCAATTGGTTGGTTCATGTTTATATCGTAAATAGAGTCTTCTGTTTTTTCTGTAGCGGCAACGGTCTTAATTTCGGCAGCTTGTAAAATATATAATGCATCTTTTATATGGTCTACTTTACAAATAGGTATTTTAAAAGCAGCACCTGCAGAAGTTTTTATAGTTTCTGCATTTACAGGAGCACTTCCATCTTTTTGAATAATAATACCATTAACGCCAGTGCATTCTGCAGTTCTTATGATTGCCCCAAAGTTTCTTACATCAGAAAGTTGATCTAATAATAAAAATAAGGGTACTTTACTATTTTCTAGAGTTTGTTCTATAAGTTCCTCTAAATCATGAAATTCTATTGGAGATATTTGAGCAACAGCACCTTGATGGTTTCCGTTTTTAGATAAACGATTTAATTTTTCTATAGGAACTAAGCTAGTAGTGATTCCTTTTTCTTTTATCAATTTATTTAACTCATAAAAAAGAGAACCACGCAATTCTTTTTGAAGGTATATTTTGTTGAGTGTAGAGCCCGATTCTATAGCTTCTATAATTGCTCTAAGTCCAAAAATGTTCGTTGTTACTAACTTTATATTATCCTCCATGCTGCAAAGGTATGCTAATTAAAGAGTAAAAAAAACCATCAAAAGAAAATTCTTTTGATGGTTTATAATTTAAAAATTAATAAGTATTAATTACTCAATAATAATTTTACTTGAGATTTGTTTACCATCTTTTAATATGTTAACCAAATAAACACCCGCTTTTAAACCGGTTAAATTTAATTCAGTTTTATTATTTGATAAATTAAGGATTTCATTGTAAACTCTCTGACCACTTAAATTATATACTTCTAGTTTTGTGTTTTCAATAGAATTATTAGAAGTTATAAATATTTCTCCTCTAGAAACTGTTGGAAATATTTTAATGTTCTGAGTACTAATTAATTCTGCAACTACACTAAGTGAATTAGTAGTAAATTGTCCCGAAAATACACCACGACCATGTGTAGCCGCAAATACCATGTAATCATCTCTCATATCTAAGTCTAAAACTTTTACATTAGACATACCATTATATGAAGTTTTCCAAGTAGGGTTAGCATCTGAAAAATTAGATGTATACCAAACGCCTAGTTCTGTACCAATAATTACTTCCTCTAAATTAAGTGGATTTTGTAAAATAGTTTTTACAGGTAAATCTGGTAAATCACCATCTTTTGGTTGCCATGTTGCACCCTTATCGCCTGAATACCAAACGTTGTTAACCCCATAGTTATGCATTGTTACAAAAATATCATTTTCTGTAGTTCCAAATTCTATATCTGAAACACTACCAACCAATTTTCTTTGATCTAAGTTTGTCCATGTAGGAGTATCTGTGTTTGCATTTTCTACTAACAGGATATCTCCTAATACTGTACCAACTAATAATGTAGAAGAAGTTGTTGTGTGCTTAGACACCGTAAAAGCGGTAGGAGTTGTGGTTAATAAATCATCTGTTAAGTCTGTTTTGGTTAAAGTTTCTGCAGACTTAATACCTGAATACCTTTTTATGGTATAGACACCAGCTAGAGAGTAATTAGAATATAAAATATCTAGGTTAGAGTCTAAAGCTTGTGGATTTATGAATGCTCCAGCTCCAGTGCTTTCACTGTTAATGGTTACATTCGCCCCATCAAAATTATACAAGTTAATACCATCATTATAAACATAGTTACGTATTAGGTATCTATCTGTACCATCTTGATCTATAAAAGTAAATGCACCATCACCACCATAAATTTCTACAGAACTGTCGGTTGCTGTAGTATTTGCATTTTCCATTAACTGTGTACCGTTATCTTGCAGGCCACCCGCTATATAATCTCCAGTGTATGCAGTAGTTGGACCAACAGCAACGGTATAAAATTGAGATGTAACAAATCCTTTATTTCTTTCTAACATGGTGGTTCCACCATCTCCAGAATAAGTTACGCCACCGTCGTTTGCGAAGATAATTTTGTTAGAATCATTATGACCAAAAGCTGCGATGTGTTGATCTGCATGAACTTCTGGAAAGCCCCAGCCTCCATACCAATGAGATAATTGAGTCCAAGCAGTTGAACCGTTTGTAGACTTAAATAGGTCAATTCCTCCTGTGTATAGAACTTCATCATTGTTTGGGTCAACCTCTAAAAGTAAATCGTAAAATGCTTGGCCTCTTGTAAAGTCGCCCGCTTCGATACCTGTATCTGCATCATCTGGAAGGGTCATGTTTTTGGTTAGGAAAGATAAAGTAAAACCGTCAGTGGTTTTTTTAATAGCAACTCCTCCGGCAGTTAATTCAGCCAAAATATAAATTTTATTAGCGTCTGTAGAAGAGGCAGCTATTTGTGTTCTTCCTGCACCCGTAACTGTATATTTTTTGGAAAAATTTGTTCCATCAGAGGATACAAATATTTCTCCGCCACCATCACCAAAAAGCTTACTTCTTGTTGTAGAAACCCATATTTTTCCATCTGCACCTATTTCTATATCGTTGGGACAATGTTTATTTCCGTCTTCTGTTAATGGCATCGTAAGATTACTCCAAGTAGCACCACCATCAATTGATTTATACAAGCCATAAGATAATCCACCAACAGTAGTAGCTGCATTCGAAGATCCATATAAGGCATCTGCTGCTGCTACGTATATTTCAGAAACCCCGTCTTTGTTGTTGATTTTTATATCATTAATATGTTGCACACCAGGCACTACGGTAGCAGTAAAGGTTCCTTCCGCAGGGTTTAGTGTACCGTTTACAGTTCCTGAATTCATAACAGCTTCAATAGTATCTCCATATTCTTTTGAGATCATTACTGCAGGAATTGTAATGGTTGCATCTTCTCCACCCATTGGTATTGGTTCTCCAGAAACATTATTCATTATTATAACAGCTATGGCTCCCGAATTTTGGGCATTTTTAACTTTGTCTACAAAGGCACAATCTCCTCTTCTAATAATAGCAATTTTACCTGTAGCGTCTGCGCCAAAAGACGTACATGCTTCAGTAGCTGCTCCTGTTGTATCATTTGCAAGAATAAAATCTGCAGTTATTGCAGTTGTTATTGTAGGTCCAAAATTTGTTGTTGGAAAAGATTCATAATTTCCTGCAATACTAGCGGGAGTGTTTATAGTCATATTTGAAGAAGATACAAAATAACTTACTCCGTCGTTACCTCCAAATATATTTTCCCAAGTAGCACCGCTATCAACAGATTTCCAGATTCCATCTCCGTTTACAGATCCGTCTGTGTGGCCAACGTATGATTCACCAGTACCTACATAAAAAATATTTTTATCGTTTGGATCAAAATTTATTGTAGAAACAGCTAGGTTCTCTGGAATTCCAACTCTAATCCAAGTGGAAGCTTCATTCGAAATATTTTCATTTTTCCAAAGACCACCATTAACTCCACCTGCAAAAACAGTTTCATTAGTAGTGTCATTTGGATCAAACATTAGTGCTCTTGTTCTACCACCAACATTGTCCGGTCCTCTGCTAATCCATTTTGTCTCATCACTGTCTCCAGGTGCACGGGTGTATGTCTTTTGATCTTCTAATAGTTGTTTTTGCAATTGTGCTACTTTAATAGGTGTAGGCCTTCCTAAAACAGGGTTCATTGTTAAAACCCATTGTTCTTCGTTATATTTATTAGGGGTTATACCAAATGCTTTTCTTTCGTTTTTAGTTAATTTTAAAGTTTCTTTAAACGGATTTTTAAGTATATTTTCTTGATGTAAAGCTTTTTGAGAAGAAACATTGTTTGTATTTTCTTTAGAGAAGAAAAATAAAGAAGATACTGTGCAAAGGCAGAATGCCATGGCTAGAATAAAAGTATTTTTTTTCATAGTATTGTTTTAATTAAAAAAAAAACACCTCATGCAATCTATACAGAGGCTGTCTCTTATACACATCTCCGAGCCCACGAGACCTCTCTACATCTCGTA
>CAJXTJ010000119.1 GCA_913061165.1 uncultured Polaribacter sp. | reverse complement strand
CTATAACACAAATAAATCTAAAAATCTACTATTTGATAACGGTCATAAATATGGTGCTATTAATTTAAATTACTTATTAGAATAGTTGTTCCCGTTAAAAAACATAGACCTCTTTTTATTCCTGTCTTATAAAAAGTACCAAAGCGCTAATTTTTTCAACTCTGAAACTTATTTCACAAAAAAATCATCTTTAAAACCTATTAAGTATAACTTTTCTTGTGCTCTTGTAATTGCCGTATATAACCATCTAAAATACTCTTTAGAAACACCATCTGGCAAATAAGGTTGTTCTATAAAAACCGTTTTCCATTGACCACCTTGAGATTTATGACAGGTCATTGCATATGAAAACTTTACTTGTAAAGAATTAAAATACACATTCTTTTTAATCGCCATAAATTGTTTGTACTTAGATTTTTCGTGCGCATAATCCTCTTTAACTGCTTGGTATAATTTATTAGATTCTTCATAGGTTAAAGACGGGCTCTCACTAGTTAATGTATCTAACAATAACACCGTTTCAAAAGGATGCATTTCTGGATAATCTATCATTCTAATTTCTACCTCGGCAAATTTAAAACCGTACAACTCTTTAATCGAAAAAATCTTTAAAACTTCGCAAATATCCCCATTCGCAATAAATCCAGCTTTAGAAGATTCTGGCAACCAGAAATAGTTGTTTTTAACAATCATGATATAGTCTCCAGCAGAAATCTCATTCTCCTGTCCCCTTATATTATATCTTATTTGCTGATTATATTCATTTGCTCTTTTATTAGAGCGCACAATAAAAGCTGTATCTTCTACACCATCACTTTCGTATGCTGTTACAATCGCATCTTCAATATCATAACCATCTTCTAATCTCTCAATGTCTGCAAAATCAACGTCAAACTCAAATTTTTCATCTTCATTTTTTAATAATAATCTTAAAGCAGTTGCATTTGCCAAAATTCCAGAATCCTCATGCTGCCGCATTACCTCATCTAACTCAATTTCTGTTACTTCCTTATGGTAATCGTATGTTAATGTATCTTGCTCTAAAGCAGGGGAAACACTCAGCTTTACTGGTGGCAATTGAGCGGTGTCTCCAATAAAAATTAACTTACAATTTACTCCCGAATAAACATAAGAAATCAAATCATCTAACAAGGAACTAGAATCAAATAATTGCTGATTCTGTCTACCATCTGGAATCATAGAAGCTTCATCAACTATAAATACAGTATTTGTGTGTTTATTTGGTTGTAAAACAAAAGCAACAGAACCATTAGATTGTTTTTTAGGGAAATAAATTTTTTTATGAATTGTAAAGGCAGGTTTTTTAGAGTATAATGAAATTACTTTTGCTGCTCTTCCTGTTGGTGCTAATAATACTGCTTTTTTACCAGCAGTCCATAAAGAATTTACAAACGTACCAATAGTGGTTGTTTTACCTGTTCCGGCGTATCCCTTCAGAAGAAATAAAGCATTTTTATTTTCGTTAAAAATAAAATTACTTAATAATGTAAACAACTTACGTTGCTTAATTGTGGGGTCATGCGGGAATTTTTCCAACAATTTTTTGTTAAAATCTGCAGGTATTTCTATCATATATTAATTAAAGTATCAAAGATACGTTGAATTGTAAATAAAAGTTTTTATCATTGAAAAAAAATTGTAGATTTGCGAGCATACTATTAAAAAAAAACACTGAAAATGGGATTATTAGGAATGATTTTAGCTGCCGTTTTAGCCGCAGTATTTATAGCTATCGTTATAGTTAGATATTTACCTTTAAAATTAAGATGGATACCATCTATTCTATTGTTATTACTAGCAATCTTTTTAGGTTTTAAAATTTACAATGGCATTATGGAGCCTATTAACTTTAATCAAAATAAGGTTAAAAGGTATTCTAAAGTTGTGAAAAATCTAAAAATAATTAGAGATGCTGAAGTGAAATTTTATGAAGCAAATGGAAACTACACACAAGATAAAGCACTATTAATTAAGTTCATAGATTCTGCTCAATTAGCATTAACCGTTACCAAAACAATAGTAGAAACTGTGAATAGAGGTGGTGGTATTACTGATGAAATAGAAATAAGAGTAACAGATACAATTGGTTATGAACCAGTTTTAAAGTACTTTAAAGGCAAGGATTATCCAAACATGTTTTCAGTTCCTGGTTTAGAAGGAGTACAATATGATCTTGAAATAGGTACTGTAGAAAAAGTGCAAGGCTTACTTGTGCCAACTTTCATGGCCAAAACGCCGAAAAAACCTCTTTTAAAAGGCATGAATGCTTCCTTAGTAAAACAGGAGTTAGAAGTTATGGCTTCAGATCAAATTAAAGGAGAAAATATTTCTGTAGGTTCTCTAGATGAGGTTACTACTGCTGGAAACTGGCCTCCTTCATATGATAAGAAAAGTGATAAAACAGAATAATAACATCACAGCTTTGAAAACGATAATAGAAAATAAGTTATCCATCCAATTTAGTTTGGATGGATTTTCTTTTTCCGTTTATAATATAATCTCTAAAAAGGAGGTGTACTTTCGTGAATATGAATTTGAGAACTCACAAGTAACACCTGAGAATTTATTATTAAAAATTAAGGATATTTTCAATACAGATACACAGCTACAAAATGATTTTTCATCGGTTCTTGTCATTCATCAAAATAACCTGTCTGTATTAGTTCCTAATCGTTATTTTAATGAAAAAGAGTTGGCCTCTTATCTGAATTTTAATGTAAAAAAACTAACGATAGATTACGTCGCTTTTGATCATTTAAAAGCACTAGAATCTAAAAATATTTATATTCCTTATGTAAATATAAATAATTATTTATTTCAAAATTTTGGCGAATTTGAATACAAGCACCATAGCACTGTCTTAATTGAAAAATTATTAAATAGCAAAAATAATATAGAGAAGACAATGTTTGTGAATGTTTCAAAAAATTCATTAGATATTGTAGTTTTAGAAAACAACCAACTAATTCTTTTCAATACTTTTTCCTATAACACTAAAGAAGATTTTATTTATTATATTTTATTTGTAGCCGAACAGTTAAACTTGAACGTAAATGAATTCTCATTACATTTTACTGGTAAAGTAAACATAGAGGATGCTATTTATAAAATAACCTACAAATACATTAAGAACGTTTATTTTCTAGAAAGCAATAACCCCCTATTTACCAAACTAAATATTGCTTTACATTCTAACTTTATATTATTAGGCTCATGAGAATTATTTCTGGAAAATTAAAATCGAGACGTTTATCTGCGCCTAAAAACTTACCTGTTAGACCAACAACAGATATGGCAAAAGAATCTCTGTTTAACATCTTAAATAACACGTATTATTTTGACGCTATTTCTGTAATTGATTTGTTTTCTGGCACAGGAAACATTAGTTATGAATTTGCCTCTAGAGGTACAAAAAAAATATACTCGGTAGATGCCCATGCGGGTTGTATCAGATACATAAACACCACTTCAAAAGAACTAGATTTAGAAATAAGTACCTTTAAAAGTGATGTCTATAAATTTCTTGAAAAAACACCTTTAAAAACAGATGTTATTTTTGCAGATCCACCTTATGACTTTGAGAAGGAACAATTTTTAAAGATAGTAGACTTAGTTTTCGATAGAGAAATTTTAAATGAAGATGGTGTATTAATAGTAGAACACTCTAAACACACCGATTTAACAACTCATGAAAAACATATCTATGATAAACGTTATGGTGGAAATGTTTTTAGCTTCTTTGAAAACACTTCTGAGGAAGAATAGATGCCCTTTACAACAAAGAATTGATAATATCGGTAATAGAAACTCCTTCTGCTTCTGCTTTATAATTTTTCACAATCCTATGCGATAAAATAGGAATTGCCACCGCTTTTACATCTTCTATATCTGGTGAATACTTTCCATTTACTGCTGCATGCGCTTTCGCTCCTAAAATTAGATTCTGAGAGGCTCTTGGTCCGGCGCCCCAGTCTAGGTAATCTTTTACTATTTGTGGTGCTTTATGAGACCCAGGTCTTGTTTTACCAACGATACCTACCGCATATTCTATAACATTCTCTGCAACAGGTATTTTTCTAATTAATTTCTGAATTTCTACAAGTTGTTCACCTGAAAAAACAGGGTTTATACTTTGTTTTATATTAGAAGTTGTACTTTTTACGACTTGCACTTCTTCTTCAAAAGTGGGGTATTCTAAGTTAATGGAAAACATAAAACGATCTAATTGGGCTTCTGGCAAAGGATAAGTTCCTTCTTGCTCAATTGGATTTTGGGTTGCTAACACAAAAAATGGTAGCTCTAATTTATAATGATTTCCTGAGATAGTTACAGAGCGCTCCTGCATTGCTTCTAGCAAGGCTGCTTGCGTTTTTGGTGGAGTTCTATTTATTTCATCCGCCAAAATAATGTTGGAAAAAATAGGGCCTTTTATAAATTTAAACTTCCTGTTTTCATCTAAAATCTCGCTACCTAAAATATCTGACGGCATTAAATCTGGTGTAAACTGAATTCTTTTAAAATTTAAACCTAATGCCTCTGAAACGGTATTTACTAATAATGTTTTTGCTAAACCAGGTACTCCTATTAGTAAAGAATGACCTCCACAGATAACAGATAGTAAAGTGAAGTTTACGGCTTCTTTCTGACCAATAATTACTTTTTCTATTTCGAATTTTAATAATTCGAATTTGGTAACTAAATCAATTACTGCTTTAACGTCTGACATTATCTAATTGTTACTTTTTTCCAATTTTTTTGAAAAGAACACTTTTTATAATCTTCTCCTAGTTTAATGTACGTATCTTTAATTTTATCTTTAGACCACTTTTCTATAATTTCTTCTTTTTTCTTTCTCAAGGCAAGGTCTTGAACTTTTACATAATCCTCCACTAAATCTGCTATATGTGTATCTGTTCTTTCTTTCATTAAAATAAACTTATACATTTTTTCCCCACTTCTAGTTTGATCATAAAAAACATCTGTAAAACCTCCTTCATTTAAATCATTTACCCTCGCGTACATTGCAGGGTCCATTCTTGTTAAATCAAATTTAGTTTCTCCCGTATAGTTATTAATAATAACTCCGCCGTTATTCTTAGAATCTTTATCATCTGAATATTTCTTTACAGCCTCTTCAAAAGTAATTTTACCTTCCTCGATATCCCTCTTAATTTCTTCTACCTTCAATTGTGTTTCTTTTAACCTAGACTCTGGAATTTCTGGTTGTAATAAAATATGAGAAACTATCCTAGTATTTCCATTAACTTCATGTAATTGAATAATATGATACCCAAAAAGCGTTTTAAAGGGCTTAGAAATTTCATCTTTTTCTAAAGAAAAAGAAACTTCTTTAAATTCTTTAATAAAACCAGACTCTTTAGTAACCTCCATTCTACCACCATTTTGAGTAACACTTGGATCTTTAGAATTTATAATAGCTTTCATTCTAAAACTTGACCCATCTATAACGGCTTGTCTAATTTCATTTAACTCTTTAACAACTCTATTATTTTCCGCTATAGTAGGTTCAGAATTCATTACAATTTGAGCAAGTTCTATTTCTGCAGTAAACTCTGGCAACTCTCCTTTGTCTTTTAAACCATTATAGTATAAACGAACCTCTTCTGGAGTAACGTCTACCTTTTCAGTAATTTTTAATTGTTCTTTTGACACTAAAATATTATCTTTTTGAACATTGTACAATTCGCCTTTTAAATCATCTAAATCATTAAAACCATAGGCAGCTATAACTTTATCTAAAGAACCATATTCTTGCGTGAAAAACTGAATACTTTGATCAACTTTAGAATTAACCTCTGCATCCAAAACGGTTACACTGTCTATGATTGCATGATGAGAAAGTAGTTTCTGTTGCATTAACTCCTCTAACATTTCACAATCTGTAATGGTAATTTTCCCTTCACTTCTAAGTTCTACCTCCTGCTTAAACTTAGCAATATCTGAATCTAAAACGATGTTTTTACCAATCACAACTGCTACCCCATCAATTTTAATCTTTTGAGCATTCAGTTGAAATGTTGTTGCTATAAAAAGTACAGCAATAGAAAGTAATTTAGTAGATTTTAAAATTATTGTTTTTTGTGGCATCTTTAACTATTATTTTTTCAATATCTCTTATTCTGTCTCTTATACACATCTGACGCTGC
>CAJXTJ010000118.1 GCA_913061165.1 uncultured Polaribacter sp. | reverse complement strand
TCTACACGTAAGGAGTCGTCGGCAGCGTCAGATGTGTATAAGAGACAGCTATTACCAATGAATTTTTCTTTTTCTGAAGGATACAAATTTGCATGATGACCCGTTTGATAATACCACCCATGATAAAAATCATAACACATAATATTTATAAAATCTAAATATTTGTGTGCCTTTCCTAAATTGGTATTATCAATATAAGCTTGATCCGCACCAGTTGCTATAGTAAGCAGATAATGAGTATTATTTTTCTTACCTTCTTTTTCTAATTGTTTTCTTATTTCTGCTAAAAGCAAGGTGAAATTCTCTTTATCAGAAGGCCTAAAATCATTATCTTCTCCACGTTGACCGGGGAATTCCCAATCTAAATCTACACCATCAAATCTGTGTTTTTTCATAAGTTCAACAGCGCTAATTGCAAATTGCTTTCTTGACTCTGGATATGCAGCAGTATGTGAAAATTCATTGGACCAAACCCATCCACCAACTGAGTACAAAACTTTTAAATTAGGATTTACTTTTTTTAGAGCAATCAATTTTGAAATTTTAAGGGAATCTGTATCTAACTCAAACTTGGGTTTTCCTTCAACAATATTTGCAAAAGCATAATTAATGTGAGTCAATTTTTCTGCAGCAATAAGTGCAGGATCATAATTTTCATAACCAGCAACATAACCGATTATTTTTAAATCTTTAACACTGTTATTATTAGTTTTAACTTCTTTTGAACAATTGAAAAAAAGCATCATCAAACAGATACATGCAACCGAGCTTATTAAAATATTAGAATTTCTAATGATCATAATTTTTTTAATATTTATAGGCTATTATCTTTAGTAAACTGAATAACTTCGCTTAGCTTTCCAAAAGCCAAAGCTACAACTGTATCTGCCGCACCATAATAAATTGCTAATTTATCTTCTTCAACATCATGCAAAGCAGCACATGGGAAAACCACATTTGGTACATCACCAACCATTTCATATTGTTCAGCAGGTCCTAACAAATAAGGTTGTGTTCTATATTTTACTTTATCAGGTTCCTTTTCGTCTAAAAGTGCAGTTCCCATTGCATATCTAAAACCATTACAGGTATTAATTACCCCATGATAAATCATTAACCAACCTTCGTCTGTTAAAATAGGAATTGGCCCTGCACCAATTTTTGTACACTGCCAAGCACTATCTTCAAAAGCAGTTGCTTTCATCACACAGCGATGTTCTCCCCAATATTTCATATCTGGACTATAACTAATATAAATATCTCCAAATGGTGTATGGCCATTATCACTTGGACGACTTAACATGGCATATTTTCCATTTATTTTCTGCGGAAATAATACACCGTTTCTATTAAAAGGCAAAAAGGCATTTTCGCATTGAAAAAATTCTTTAAAATCGAAGGTATATCCAATGCCAATTGTTGGACCATGATAGCCATTACACCAAGTAATCCAATAACGGTCTTCAATAAACACTACTCGTGGATCGTATTTATAATCAGAAGCTATCATTTCAGTGTTACCAGCTTTCATTTTTATAGGCTCATGATTAATAACCCAATCGATACCATTCTTGCTAAAACCTGCAAAAATATTCATTTGCACTGCTTTGTTATCACATCTAAAAACGCCTGCATAACCATCCTTAAACTGCACAACAGCACTATTAAAAATACTATTAGAACTTGGTATGGCATACCTATCTATTATAGGATTTGCACTATAACGCCAAATTACATCTTTAGAATCCTTTGGTTTTTCTTGCCAAGGAATAGTTGCCTTTTCTATTGTCAATTTAATCATTTTTTTTATTAATCATTTATTTTTTTCACTCTATCTAACCAAGTGTACTTCAAAATAACGGAGGTTATTAAGAAAACAACCAAGGAAATTATTGCTTTTGGGTAATCTCTTATCACAAAATAAATTGGTAGTATAATCATACTAGATTGCCAAACAATGCCAATAGCACAATTTAACATATCTTTCCAGAAATCAGTATTCTTTTTAATACTAAAATCTTCTTTTAATAATTCTTTATATACAGGACTCCACCATCCCCAGGGTCTAACCGTTTTATAAAATGACTTTAAGGTATCCATAGGAGTTGGTTTTGTTAGGTAAGTGCCTAAAAAAGAACCTAATAATGATATTATAAAAATGATTGGAAACAAATAAATAGCATGCTGATGAGATAAATCATAAAGCAATGTATCCTCACTAAGATATCCTTTGTTTTGGTCTAACATAAATTGAAAAGATGCTACGACTAAACCTGAGAACATTCCCCAAAAATATCCCCAGCCATTAAAACGCCACCAAATCCATTTTAAAAAATTAGCAGCAACATATCCTCCAAAAAGAGCAGAGGTAATCCATAAGGTAAGAGAATTAATGGAGTCTGCAAAAAACCCCATAAATACCCCTAAAGCAACCAATGATAAGGAAGCTATATGACTTGCTTTTATATAATGTTTATCGCTAGCATTTGGTTTGAAATATTTTTTATAAATATCATTTACAATATATGCAGGACCTGCATTCACAAATGCTGAAAAAGTGGACATAAAAGCGGCTAATAAACCAGCTAATAATAAACCTTTAATACCAACAGGTATATGAAAATTAATAACTTTTGGCAACAACACTTCTAGATCTCCACCATTTAAAGAAGGATTCGTGATCATTTCTGGACTTAAAGTAACCAAGGCAATAACCACTACTCCGCCTATTAATAAATATCTTGGAATAAATAAAATCAAATTCGTAAAGCCACTCATGTATGCAGCTTCTTTTACAGTTTTTGTAGATAATATTCGTTGCATATCAAAACTAGGTGTAGGACCCGCAATACTTGCAAAAAAACCTTTAAATAATGTCATTCCTATAAAAGCTCCAAACATTTTAAATCCCTCGGAATCAATTAAATCATTAAAGGCTTGGAATTTTCCGCTCCAATGGGTTTCTAATTCCCAATCAAAAAATACGTTTCGCCATTCTGCTGTAATAACATTGTTTATTTCAGCATCACTTATTGAATAAAAAGCATACCCTGCCACTAATATCCCTGCAATAACCATAATTCCGTATTGTAGCACTTCCGTTGCTACAACCGAAAACATACCGCCTTTAATGGTGTAAATTGTTGTTAAGAATATGATGATTAATGCGTAGGATTGTTCAGAATTTAATAGCACTGATTCACCTATTTGCCATGCAAGATCCCATGGCAATATGATGGTCATAAACTTTCCAACACCTTCAAAAAAGTATGCGATAAATCCAATGGCTGCAATAATAGCAAAAACAGCAACAATCATATGCGAAGCTCTACCTGCTTTTTTGTCTCCAAACCGTGTTAAAATCCATTCTGATCCTGTCATTATATTTGACCTTCGAATCCAAACGGCTAAAAACATCATTACGAATATTTGATTCCAAATAGGCCAGAGCCACATAAACATAAAACTCTTTACACCATACAAAAATAGAATTCCAACCATCCAAGCTGTTCCAGAAACATCGAACATTCCAGATCCATTACTTAAACCCAAATAATACCATTTAATAGATTTTCCTCCTAAAAAATAGGAATCTAATCCTTTCGATGCTTTTTTAGAAACCCAAATACCTAATGAAATGGTTAGAATGATATAAACTGCTATTATTGATATATCTATATTGTTCATATGATTAAAATCTTATTGAATACCCCAACTTTTATTTGGGTTCTCTCCCATGACAAAATGAAGTATTCCTTCGTTCATCAATTCATTATGAGTTATGAATGTTCTGTTTAATTCTTCCCCATTTAAGGTTGCAGATTGTATGTAAATATTTTTGTTAGAAACATTTGATGCTTTGATTACAAAATTTTTAGTCTCAGAAACTTTGATTGTAACTTCATCAAAAATAGGGCTACCAATCTGATATTTTCCCGAAACAGGATTGTAGGGATAGAGACCCATCGAACTAAAAACATACCAAGCAGACATTTGGCCACAGTCTTCATTACCACTCAAGCCACTCGTTGAAGTATTGTATTGTGTCTTTAAAATTTCTCTTAACCAATATTGGGTACGCCATGGTTTTTTTGCATGATTAAACATATAGGCTATATGATGACTAGGTTCATTACCATGTGCATATTGCCCTACTAGACCAGAGATATCATTAGATATATTGTCTCCAATAATTTCCGAAGATTCTGTAAAAAGTTGTTCAAGTTTATCTGTAAATTTCTCATTACCACCATGCAACCCTATGAGGTCTTCAACATTATGCAATACAAACCAACTGTGTTGCCAAGCATTGCCTTCAGTATAATCGGCATTAACTCTATGAGCAGAATGTTTTGGGTCAAAAGGCTCTCGCCATGAAGAACCGTCTTCAGATTTTCCACGCATAAATCCAGTATCTTCATCAAACAGTTTCTGATAGGCCGAAGAACGATTCATAAAATACTTATAATCCTTATTTTTCCCTAAAACTTTTGCTATTTGTGCGACACACCAATCATTGTATGCGAATTCTAATGTAATGGTCACGGACTCTTCAGCTAAATTATAAGGAATATAACCAAACTTTTTATACTGTTTCAATCCTCTATCATCTTGCATCATTGTAGTCTTCATGGCCTCATAGGCTAGCGCTATGTCAAACCCTTTTACACCTTTTAAATATGCTTCTGCAATAACAGGTATTGAATGATAACCAGTCATTGTATTTGTTTCATTTCCATACAGTGTCCAAACTGGTAGAATTTTTTTGTCTTCGTAATACAATAACATTGAATTAACCATATCAGATACTTTATCCGGTTGAAGAATCGTTAATAAAGGATGCTCAGCTCTAAAAGTATCCCAAAGAGACAAGGTAGAGTATGCTGTAAAATCATTTGTTTTTACAATACTGTCATTTTCTTTTCTCAGTTCACCGTTGGCATCACTAAAAGTAACTGGCGCTATTTGAGTGTGATATAATGCTGTATAAAATATAGTTTTTAAAGAGTCGTTCGCAGTAGTAACTTTAATTTTTGATAAATTTTCATGCCATAGTTTTGCTGCTTTATTTTTTATAGAATCAAAATTAAAATCTCCCTTATACTCGCTAATATTGGCACGTGCATTTTCTACACTAACTGAGGAGACACCTACTTTAACTTGAAGTTTCTCATTTTTTAAATCATTAAAAAATAATTGAACCGAAGTATTTGGTGACTCTGCTATATTACCATCTATATAATTTTTATTGCTTGCTAATTCATAATCTTTTATGGATTTAGAAAACTTAATAACAAAGAAAACCTTTTGATTACTAGCCCAGCCCTTACTATTTCGATAGCCTGTTACGGTAAACTTATCTTCTATATTTATTTGAGTCTTTATTGCTTTATCCCAGTTTATATTAAAACCCAAATCTAATATAACAGATTGAAGATCTTCTTCTTTGTACGTATATTGATGAAAAGCTGTTCTAAGCGCTGATGTAAGTTCTGCCTTTATATGATGATCTTTCAGAAACACACTGTAATAACCTGCTTTGGCAACTTCGTCAGTATGAGAATAGGATGATTTGTAAGGGATATCATCTCTAGTTATTATGTTCTTTGTTAAATCAACTTTTTTATTAATCGGCATTAAACGTATGTCTGCTAAATCACCTATTCCTGTTCCGCTTAAATGCAGATGACTAAAACCAATGGTTATTGAATCGGAATAATGATAACCTGAACACCAATCCCATTCAGAAATTCCGTTATCAGGACTAACTTGAAGCATTCCAAAAGGAACTGTTGCACCAGGGTATGTATGTCCATGGCCTGATGTTCCAATAAAAGGATCTACATATTTTACATAGGACTTTTCATCTTTATGAACTTGCTTATTGCAAGCAAATAGCGGCAAGAAAAATAATATAGCTATATTAGCCTTTTTAATATTGATCATCCATTATTGTTTTAATTACGGTAAATATTGAAAAAAACAACTGTTTGACGAATAAAATTAGACGGACAACAATGGATTTCAGTTGAACGTTATAAAACTCAAATATGCAACCAAACAAATTATTTATTGTTACTCGAAGGCATCATGTTCTTTTTTGGTCTGTTTACTTTTTATTTAACGTACTTCGCTGGGGTAATTATTTTGATGATTATTTATATTCATTAAAAACAAATATCATTGGATTTCCTGTTCATATGATTTTAGCT
>CAJXTJ010000117.1 GCA_913061165.1 uncultured Polaribacter sp. | reverse complement strand
AAATGATACTCCTAAAAATATCTCTATAGAAAATCCTGAAGCTATTTATAATTATATCTGGAAAGATGCTAATGGTAATGAAATTAGTGCTGAAGATAATTTAAACATTACTATCGGAGGAAGCTATACAGTAACGGCAACAACCACCGACGGAACTAATTGCAATAGAACAGAAACAATTGTAATAACAGAGTCTAATCCTGCAATTTTATTAGCTAGCTTTATCACTATTATAGATGAAGGTAATAATATTGGAAGTGAAGACAAATCATCAATCTCTATTGATACTATTAGCAATGATTTAGGTCCAGGAGATTATCAATTTGCATTAAGAAATGACGATCAAAATACAACTACGTCATATCAAGATGAACCTATATTTGAAGACTTAGAAGGTGGAATTTATACAATTATTGTAAATGACAAAAATGGATGTGTACCAGATGCAACACTACAAATATCTGTGCTGCAATTTCCAAAATTCTTTACACCAAATGGAGATGGAAGAAATGATACATACAGAGTAAAAGGTGCTAACAAAACTTTTTACCCGAACAGTAGTATAAATATCTTTAATAGATATGGAAAATTGGTAGCACAAATACCAATCGATAGCCAAGGATGGGATGGAACCTATAATGGTAAAAAACTTTCGTCAGATGATTATTGGTATAATATTACATTGATACCAGCAGATAACACGAAACAAATAATTAATAAAACAGGAAACTTCTCACTTCTAAGATAATAAATATTGGTTTTTAAATCTTAAAAAAAATACGGATACTTTTTTACAAAGTATCCGTATTTTTACAGTATGGAATTTAACTTAGTATCAGAATTTTCTCCTACAGGAGATCAACCCCAAGCAATAAAAGAACTTTCTGATGGTATTAATACCGGTGAAAAATTTCAGACGCTTTTAGGAGTAACAGGATCTGGTAAAACGTTTACAGTGGCTAATGTTGTAAAAGAAGTGAAAAAGCCAACCTTAGTTTTAGCACATAATAAAACTTTAGCAGCGCAATTGTATTCAGAGTTTAAACAGTTTTTTCCAGAAAATGCGGTGGAATATTTTGTTTCTTACTATGATTACTATCAGCCAGAAGCATATATTCCGGTTACAGGAACCTACATAGAAAAAGATTTATCTATCAATGAAGACATAGAAAGATTGCGTTTAAGCACTACTTCTTCTTTACTCTCTGGGAGAAGAGACGTTTTAGTAGTGGCTTCTGTTTCTTGTTTATATGGTATTGGAAATCCTACAGAATTTAAAAAAAATGTAATTCCCGTTACAGTAGGCCAAATACTTTCTAGAACAAAATTCTTACATCAACTCGTACAAAGTTTATACTCTAGAACTGAGCATGAGATAAAGAGTGGAACTTTTAAGGTAAAGGGTGATGTCGTAACAATTTATCCTTCTTATGGCGATAATGGGTATCGAATTCATTTTTTTGGTGATGAAATAGAAGAAATAGAATTATTTGATTTAGAAAGTAATAATGTGATCAATACCTTTGAAGAATTAAGTATTTATCCTGCAAATTTATTTGTTACTTCTCCAGATGTTATACAAAATGCCATACATCAGATTCAAGAAGATATGATGAAACAAGTTGATTTTTTCAATGAAATTGGAAAACACTTAGAGGCCAAAAGAATTAAAGAACGTACAGAATTCGATTTAGAAATGATTCGTGAATTAGGCTATTGTTCTGGTATTGAAAACTACTCAAGATATTTAGATGGCAGAGAACCCGGAACAAGACCTTTTTGTTTGTTAGATTACTTTCCTGATGATTATCTAATGATTATTGATGAAAGTCATGTTACTGTGCCTCAAACACACGCAATGTACGGTGGTGACAGAAGTAGAAAAGAGAATTTAGTAGAATACGGATTCCGATTACCTGCTGCGATGGATAATAGACCTTTAAAGTTTGATGAATTTGAAGCCATTCAAAATCAGACTATATTCGTCTCTGCAACGCCCGCAGATTATGAGCTTCAAAAAACGGAAGGTGTCTTTGTAGAGCAAATAATTAGACCAACGGGGTTATTAGACCCTATAATTGAAGTAAGACCCAGTTTAAACCAGATAGATGATTTAATTGAAGAAATTCAAATTAGGGTAGAAAAAAACGAGCGCACGCTGGTTACTACACTTACTAAAAGAATGGCAGAAGAATTAACAAAATATCTTGCAAGAGTAGACATACGTTGTAGATACATACATTCTGATGTAGATACTTTAGAACGTGTAGAAATTATGCAAGACTTGCGTAAAGGCTTGTTTGATGTTTTAATTGGTGTGAATTTATTACGTGAGGGTTTAGATTTACCTGAAGTCTCTTTAGTTGCAATTTTAGACGCAGATAAAGAAGGTTTTTTAAGAAATGTTAAATCATTGACGCAAACGATTGGTAGGGCTGCTAGAAATGTAAATGGGCGTGCAATTTTATATGCAGATAAAATGACTAAAAGCATGGAAAAAACCATAGAAGAAACCGACAGAAGAAGAGATAAACAAATTGCATACAATACAAAGCATAACATTACGCCTACTCAAATTAATAAAAAAATAGATGATACTTTAACAAAATCGGCAGTTTCGAGTTATCATTATGACAATGCAAAACAAGTGGCAGCCGAGCAAGATTTGCAGTATTTACCAAAAGAAGAAATAGAAAAACGCATAAGAGAAAAACGCAAACATATGGAAGCTGCAGCTAAAGAATTAGACTTTATTGTGGCTGCCAAACTGCGAGATGAAATTGCTGTTTTAAAAGAGAAATTATAACTCTTTAGATTTAAAATAAAATATGAAAAAATTACAACTTATTTTATTACTCTCGCTTATGCTGCTGCTATATAGTACTACTATTGTTGGGCAATGTAATGACTTATCAATAGATAACATAAGCAATCCTGGACCTTATAATGTAGAAACTATAACCGAAATAAATGGAATACGAAATGGTCCCTTTTATTTTGGAGCGACCATCTACTACCCAACAAATAAGACTGAGCTTTTAGCTAGTATTGCAATTGTACCTGGTTTTACAGCACTTCCTTCAAGTGTTGAGAGTTGGGGACCTTTCTATGCATCTCATGGAATAGTGTGTATTATTATAGGTACAAATTCTATTTATGACTTTCCAGAAACACGCGCTATCGCTCTCTTAGATGCCTTAGAAACCATAAAACAAGAAAACAGTAGAGCATCATCTCCTCTTAAAAATTTACTTGACTTAAATAAATTAGCCGTTAGTGGCTGGTCTATGGGTGGTGGCGGCGCACAAAGAGCTGCTGTAATTGACAACACTATTGCTGCTGTTGTTGCCTTATGCCCATATCTAAACGACCCTCAACTAAATCACTCAAGTCCTGTACTAATCTTTAGTGGTGAAAATGATGCTATAGCACCTCCTGAGCAACAAGCAAATATTCATTACAATCGAACACCAAGTACCACCAATAAAGTACTATTTGAAATTAAAAATGGAAACCACTATGTAGCCAATTCGCCGAATGGAGGAGATGGAGCCGTTGGAAGACTAGCGCTGTCATGGATTAAATTATATTTAGAAGGCAACAACTGTTATTGTTCTCTATTAAAAGACCATATTTCATCAAACCCAATAGCTACATCTGTTATTAAGCAAAATTTCGAATGTGAGTCGTTAGCTGTAAATAATGAAGAATTGGCTATTAAAGTGTATCCAAACCCTGTAAAAAACTTCATTAATGTACAGATTTACAAAAACGTACATTACAAAGTATTCTCAACATTAGGGCAGCGCTTATCTGAAGGATATCTTTCTGGAGACACTAAGCAAATTGACCTATCACAATTTTCTAAAGGATTGTATTACCTCAATATAGAAGGACACATCATAAAACTAATAAAAAACAACTAACCAACTATAATGAAACAGTTTCTGCTACTTGGTTAATTGTGGATACTTAAACAAAAGTAATATTAAAAGTTTTTTTATGTTATATCTTTTAAATTCAATATAAATTAACAAAAAAAAAGCCTCACAAATTGTAAGGCTTTTTTTATTTATTGTAAAGAAACTTTATGAGGCTTCTAAAACTTCTTGCACTTTATCTGCAGCTTCTTGAAATTCTGTAGCAGAAATAATTTCCATTCCAGAATTGTCTATTAACTGTTTCGCTTCTTTAGCGTTGGTACCTTGCAATCTACAAATAATTGGCACGGTAATTTTATCTCCCATACTCTTATAAGCATCTACAACACCTTGTGCAACTCTATCACAACGCACAATACCACCAAAAATATTTACTAAAATTGCTTTTACATTACTATCTTTTAATATAATACCAAAAGCTTTTTCTACACGCTCTGCATCTGCAGTACCACCAACATCTAAAAAGTTAGCAGGCTCACCACCAGACTCTTTAATTAAATCCATAGTTCCCATTGCTAAACCAGCTCCGTTTACCATACAACCAACATTTCCGTCTAAATCTACATAATTTAAACCAGCAGCCTTCGCTTCTACTTCTATAGGATTCTCTTCACGTAAATCGCGCATTTCTGCATAGTCTTTATGTCTGTATAAAGCATTTTCATCTAAAGAAACTTTAGCATCTACTGCCATAATTTTAGAATCAGATGTTTTTAAAACTGGATTGATTTCAAACATAGCAGAATCTGAACCAATGTATGCTTTGTATAAGTTGGTTACAAATTTTGTCATTTCTTTAAAAGCAACACCAGATAAACCTAAATTAAAAGCTACTTTTCTAGCTTGAAAAGGCATGATACCTAATAATGCATCAATTTCTTCTGTAAAAATTAAATGTGGAGTTTCTTCTGCAACAGTTTCGATATCCATTCCACCTTCCGTAGAATACATAATCATATTTTTACCCGTTGCTCTATTTAATAAAACAGACATATAATATTCGTCTGGCTCAGAATCTCCAGGATAATACACATCTTCACAAATTAAAACTTGGTTTACTAATTTTCCTTCAGCAGATGTTTGAGGAGTGATTAACATCATTCCTAATATATCATTAGAAATACTTTCTACTTCTTGTAAGTTTTTAGCCAACTTAACACCTCCACCTTTTCCACGACCACCAGCATGAACTTGTGCTTTAATCACGTGCCAACCAGTTCCTGTATCTTCAGTAAGTTTTTTTGCAGCAGCTACTGCCTCTGCAGGAGTATTTGCAACAATTCCGCGTTGTATTCTAACGCCAAAACTATTTAATATTTCTTTTCCTTGATATTCGTGTAAGTTCATTCTATAACTGTTTTAAAACGGTGTCAAAAATACAAATTCAGAAGTTATTTTATGTCACGTTTTAAATAAAAAATAAAAAATATTTATGTTTACAATTAAATCTGAAATTGAAAATACATTTATGGCATTCTAATTTCTTTTTTATACATTCGTTTCTAAATTAGAGAAGCTATGATTGTTTGTAAAAATATACACAAAAAGTATGGTGAAGTTGAAGTCTTAAAAGGTGTGAATTTACACATTAAAAAGGGAGAAATTGTTGCTATTGTTGGTCCTTCTGGGGCAGGAAAAACAACACTTCTTCAAATATTAGGCACTTTAGACAAACCTTTAGCTACTCAAAATTTTAACCTTTGTTTAAATGATAATTCTGTTAAAAATTTATCAGATAAACAATTGTCTTCTTTTAGAAATAATCATATCGGTTTCATATTTCAGTTTCACCAATTATTACCTGAATTTACAGCATTAGAAAATGTTTGCATTCCTGCTTTTATTGGAAAAAAATCAAAAAAAGAAACCGAAAAAAGGGCAAAAGAGATTTTAGATTTCTTAGGATTGTCGCATAGAATGAACCACAAACCAAATGAACTTTCTGGAGGTGAACAGCAAAGGGTTGCAGTTGCTAGGGCATTAATTAACAATCCTGCTGTTATTTTAGCCGATGAACCAAGTGGTAATTTAGATAGTGAATCTGCGAAAAATTTACATGAACTATTTTTTAAACTGCGTGATGAATACGGACAAACATTTGTGTTGGTAACACATAATGAAGAATTAGCAGCAATGGCAGATAGGAAGCTAACCATGAAAGATGGTGTAATTGTTTAAATTTGTAATATTCTACTCCTTTATGCTACTAATTTTAAAAATATATGATGAAGGAAACCTTTCAAAACTTAATAGCTGTCTCTTATACACATCTCCGAGCCCACGAGACC
>CAJXTJ010000116.1 GCA_913061165.1 uncultured Polaribacter sp. | reverse complement strand
CGAGATGTAGAGAGGTCTCGTGGGCTCGGAGATGTGTATAAGAGACAGACTAATAAAAGTGTTTTACTATCTAAAGACTATTATAAAGAAACATTGACTTATTAAAGTTAATATTAATCAATTCAAATTTCAAATTATGAAAAAAATAGGGCTATTACTCTTTTCCATTGTATTTATAACGAGTGTAAATTTTGCACAAGATTCTAAAACAAAAGCAGGCCATACAAACCAGAATAAATTTAAACAATTAAAAGAACTTTTACCAACACCTAATCTACAAAGAACTGCATCTGGCGCGCCAGGCTTAAAATATACGCAGCAAAAAGTAGATTATACAATGGATATTATTCTAGATGACGAGAATACTCGAATTTACGGAAATGAAACCATTACATATCATAATAATTCTGATGATACTTTGCCATATTTATGGGTACAATTAGACCAAAATATGAGAGCTGCAGATTCTAAAACTCCAGATATTCAATCTAGTAGTATTCCGAATAGTACTTCTGAAAAAAGATTTAAAAAATCGTATATAGATGCCGCATTTGATGGTGGTTTTAAAATAGAAAGTGTTAAAAATTTAGATGATACAAATTTATCACACACCGTTAACCAAACAATGATGCGCATTAATTTAGAGACACCTTTGTCTTCTGGAGAAAAGTTTCAATTTAAAATTAAGTGGTGGTATAATATTAACAATCACAGAACAGATGGTGGTAGATCTGGTTATGAGCACTTTGCTAAAGACGGCAATAACAACTATGTAATTGCACAGTTTTATCCTAGAATGTGTGTATATGACAATGTAGAGGGTTGGCAAAATGACCAATTTTGGGGTAGAAGTGAATTTGCTTTGGAATTTGGAGACTTTACTGTAAATATTACTACACCAGAAGACCACATGCTAGGTGCAACAGGTATCTTAAAGAATGAAGATGAAGTTTTATCTAAAAAAGAATTAAAAAGATTAGAAAAAGCAAAAACAACTTTTGACAATCCTGTTTTAATTAGAACACAGGACGAAGCTGAAAAAATTGAAAAAAGCAGGTCTAAAAAGACAAAAACCTGGAAATTTTATGCAGAGAATGTGCGTGATTATGCATTTGCAACTTCAAGAAAATTTATTTGGGATGCAATGGCAGTAGACATTAATGGTAAAACGGTAATGGCACATTCTTTATATTCTAAAGAAGCAAATCCGTTATACGGCGACCACTCTACAAGAGCAGTTGCACAAACTCTAAAAACATATTCTAAGTATACATTCGATTATCCGTATCACAAGGCAATTTCTGTAGATGGACAAATGGGTATGGAATATCCCCAAATTTGTTTTAATCCAGGAAGACCAGATGCAGATGGAACCTATTCCGATAAAATAAAATATAGAATGATTAAAGTAACCATTCATGAAGTTGGCCATAACTTTTTTCCTATGATTGTAAATTCTGATGAAAGACAATGGACTTGGATGGATGAGGGATTGAACTCATACATGGAAATGTTGGCAGAATTAGATTATGACAAAGACTTTCCTATTACAAGAGGTTATCCTAAGAATATTGTAAAATATATGGCAGGAGATCAATCTACCATTGCACCAATAATGTCTAAAGGAGACCATGTATACGAGTTTGGTAATAATGCGTACGGGAAACCTGCAACAGCTTTATGGATTTTAAGAGAAACAATTATGGGAAAAGAATTATTTGACCATGCCTTTAGAACCTATTCTCAAAGATGGATGTTCAAACATCCTTCTCCTGCAGATTTCTTTAGAACCATGGAAGATGCTTCTGGTATAGATTTAGATTGGTTTTGGAGAGGCTGGTTTTACACAACAGATGTAACAGATATTGGTATTGAAGGTGTGCGAAAATTTTATGCAACAAACAATACGTCTAAGGAAGGTGTTGATTTTATCGAAGATACCAGCGAGGGTTTAAACATCACAAAACCAACATCTTCAAAATCTAAATATTTTTATGAGATTACTTTTAACAAACCAGGTGGCCTAGTAATGCCAATTATTGTAGAATATACTTATGATGATGGTAGTAAAGAAAAAAAGACATACCCTGCACAAATTTGGAGATACAATGATCAAAAAGTTACAAAAGCTGTGCATTCAGATAAGCAAATAACTAAGATTGTAATTGACCCAGATTTAGAGACTGCAGATGTAGACTTATCTAACAATAGTTTTCCTAACACTAACAAAGATCAGTTTAGTAAGTTCAAAACAAAAATGAAAAACTAAATTTTTATTTTAACCAAAAATAAAAAGCGATGCGAATTAATTTTCATATCGCTTTTTTATATAAAAATTTGTTAAAATTTAAACGAAATTTAACAACATCGCTTATATATGCCTATTTTCGAGCCCTTATTTAAATCAAAATATACAATATGAAAAAACTTTCTTTACTCGTATTTTCTCTTTTCTTTATCAGCTTTGCAACAATAGCGCAAGAAGGATCTAAAGAAGAGAAGAAAACGCAGCAAGGGCACACAGACCAAAACAAATTCAGACAAATGAAAGATGTTTTGGCAACCCCTAATGATCAGCACGCAGCATCCGGTGCTCCAGGACATCAATACACACAACAAAAGGTAGATTATGTAATGGACATTCGTTTAGACGAAGCTGCCAATACAATTTATGGTGATGAAAATATTACGTATCACAATAATTCTAAAGATAATTTAGAGTATTTATGGGTGCAACTAGATCAAAACATGAGGGCTGACGATTCTAAAACTCCCTTAGCAAAATCTAACAGTGCTGCAGCTTTTGTAACTCCAGATAATTTTAAAAGTTCTTTTATGGAACAAAAGAAAGGCTTTGGATATAATATTACTAAAGTAGAAAGTAATGGTAGACCACTATCTCATACGATTAACAGTACTATGATGCGTATTAATTTAACGAAAGCACTAGCTCCTGGAGATACCTTTGAATTTAGTATTCAATGGAATTATTTAATTAATGACATTAATAAAGATGGTGGGCGTTCTGGATTAGAAACTTTTCCTGATGGAAACAACAACTATACAATTGCACAATTTTTTCCAAGATTAGCAGTCTATAATAATGTAGAAGGATGGCAAAATATGCAGTTTTGGGGTAGATCAGAATTCGCATTAGAATTTGGAGATTACGAAGTAAGCCTTACAGTTCCTGCAGACCATATTATGGAAGCTACTGGTACTTTACAAAATGAAAAAGAGGTACTTACTAAAACACAACGAAAGCGTTTTGAGAAAGCAAGAAAATCTTTTGATAATCCGGTTCTAATTGTAACACAAGAAGAAGCAGAGAAAACTGAAAAAGGAAGAGCTACAGGAACAAAAACCTGGAAATTTAAAGCAAAGCGTGTTCGTGATTTTGCTTTTGCAACTTCAAGAAAATATATTTGGGATGCAATGGCTGTAAATATTAATGGGAAATCTGTAATGGCAACCTCTTTATACCCTAAAGAAGGAAACCCTTTATGGGAAGAGCATTCTACAAGAGCAATTGCTACTACCCTAATTGAATATTCTAAATTAACATTTGACTACCCATACTCTAAAGCTGTTTCTGTGCATTCAGAAAGACAAGGTATGGAGTATCCAATGATTTGTTTTAATTTTGGAAGACCAAATGAAGATGGAACATATTCTGACAGAACAAAAAAAGGAATGCTAGGCGTAATTATTCATGAAGTTGGACATAACTTTTTTCCAATGATTGTGAATTCTGATGAAAGACAATGGACTTGGATGGATGAAGGATTAAACTCTTTTGTTGAAATTTTAGCAGAAGATGTGTATGATGCAGAGTTATTTGCTTCTAATCCTGCAAAAGAAATTACAAGATATATGGGCGGAGATCAATCTAATATCTCTCCTATTATGTCTCAAGGAGATTATGTAAAACAATTCGGTCCGAATGCATATTCTAAGCCAGCTGCTGGTTTATACATGCTAAGAAAAACAATTATGGGTCCAGAATTATTTGACCACGCATTTAGAACGTATTCTAAACGTTGGATGTTTAAACACCCAACCCCAGAAGATTTCTTTAGATCTATGCAAGATGCCTCTGGTATGGATTTAGATTGGTTTTTTAGAGGATGGTTCTACACTACAGATGTAACAGATATTGGTATTAAAGAAGTAAAACCATTGTATTTAACTGACAAGCCAAATGAAAGGGTTACTAAATTGAAAGCACAATACAAGCAATATTTTGATGGCTTAGGTGATTTGGTATACATTACTGATAAAAAAGAGGATGCCAATGCAAATGCTATGGATTCTTATGCTAAAGGACAAGAGGTGCCTGCTTTTATTTATTCGGTAGAATTTGAAAAGCCCGGTGGTTTAATAATGCCAATTATTGTAGAATTAACCTATGCAGATGGCACTACAAAAAGAGAAACATTCCCTGCTCAAATATGGATGAGAAGTGACACTGCTGCTAAAAGGGTTTTTGCTTCGAACAAAGAAATTACAAACATTGTGGTAGATCCAGATTTTGAAACTGCAGATGTAGATACTTCTAATAACAGCTGGCCTAAGAAAAGTGCTAGTAAATTTGAAGAATTTAAAGGAAAGCTAAAAGACTAATTAATTTCTAGGACTAATAAAAAACGCCTCGTTTACTAGCTGTAAACGAGGCGTCTTTATTATTTTAAACCAATCGACTATTCGCCAGAATAACTTACAAAGTTTCTTGGAGTTTCGTATAATGTAACTTCTAAGTCTAGGTTTGAAGGTAATAAGTTTCTTAATTTATGATAAGTAACCACACATATATTTTCTGCCGTAGGGTTTAAATCTTTAAATTCAGGAACTTCTAGGTTTAAGTTTTTATGATCAAAAGCATCTTCTATTTCAGCCTTAATATGATTTTTTAAAATTCCGAGATCGAAAACATATCCTGTTTCTTTGTCAATTTCTCCTGTTAAGGAAACAATCAACTCGTAGTTATGTCCGTGAAAATTAGGATTGCTACATTTATTAAAAACTTCAAAGTTTTTCTCATCACTCCAATCTTTTCGATATAATCGATGTGCTGCATTAAAATGCGCTTTTCTATGAACTGTTACTTTAGGCATTTGTTAATTTTTTATAAGATTTTTCAAAAATAATTTTAAACCAAGCAGTGTAAATTGAAGGGTTTTCGTCGATGTCTTTCTTAACATCTGCTATCTGCATCCATTTATAAGCTTCTACTTCCTCTTTGTTAATATTGGGCACGTCATCATATTTACCAATCATCACATGGTCTAATTCATGCTCTGTTAAGCCATTATCAAAAGGTGCATTGTAAATAAAAGAAAATACTTCCGAAATCTCTGTTACAAAACCCATCTCTTCCTGTAACCTTCTTTTTCCTGCTTCTAAGTTACTTTCTCCATTTCTTTGATGAGAACAACATGTATTTGTCCATAACAATGGAGAGTGGTATTTAGATGCAGCTCTCTGTTGCAGCATTAATTCACCTTTTTTATTAAAAATAAAAACAGAAAAAGCTCTATGTAATGCTGCTTTTTCATGTGCTTCTATTTTTTCCATTAAACCAATCTGTTGATCGTTTTTATCTACTAAAATAACGTACTCTTTCATATTAACAAAAATAAGGAATGAAATACCAATAAATCATGAAAATGTATGAAAAACAATCAAATTTTCTTATTCTTTTATTTTGATGATTTATCTTTGAGAGATATAAACCTACGAATTCTCATGAAAAATATAATACAACTTCTTTTAATTGTAGGTGTTTTCTCATTTTATCAGTGCAAAAAAAGTGTGAAACTAAAGAATATAAAAACACAAAATTCAACGAAAAATAAAAAGACAGTTATCCTAAATAATTTAGAAAAGAAAATTATTAAACCATGGGATAGCTTAAATAAAGACAATGTTGAAGCTTTTTTCACGGAATATGGAAAACAAAATAAGGAAAATAAAATACGTATTACAACAAAATTTGGTATTATAAAATTACTGTTATACGACGATATTCCTATTCATAGAGCCAATTTTATTTTCTTAACCAAATTAAAATACTTTAATACTACTGTCATATACAGAGTAGCAAAAAACTTTGTAATTCAAGGAGGAAACTCTGATGAAACCTATACCAGGAATCAACGAAGATTGTATGGTAACTATTTATTAAGACCTGTCTCTTATACACATCTGACGCTGCCGACGACTCCTTACGTGTAG
>CAJXTJ010000115.1 GCA_913061165.1 uncultured Polaribacter sp. | reverse complement strand
TCGGCAGCGTCAGATGTGTATAAGAGACAGATGTAATTAATATTGAATATTGAGGATTGAAAATTGGAATAAATAAGAGGATAGAAGAACACAAAAAGCCCCTTAGTTTAATTAATTAAACTAAGGGGTTTTTATGTTTTTTATTCAGATCTACATTGCAACTAAGTCACCAGCAATATCTTTAGATGGTAACTCTGATTTTCCCATTAGAAATATATCTACTTGTCTTGCAGCTTCTCTACCTTCTGAAATAGCCCAAACTATCAGAGATTGGCCACGACGCATATCGCCGGCTGTAAATATATTAGGAACATTTGTTTGATATTTTCCATAATCCGCTTTGTAATTAGAACGGGCGTCAGTGTTCAAACCTAACTTGTCTGCCAACGTACTTTCTGGTCCGGTAAAACCTAATGCTAGTAATGCTAAATCACAGGGCCATGTTTTTTCAGTACCTGCAATTTCAATTAATTGTGGTTTTTCTCCTAGAACCATTTTCCATTCTACATTTACGGTCTTTAGAGCTATTAATTTTCCATTAGTATCTTGTACAAATTCTTTTGTATTAATTAACCAGTTACGATCTGCTCCTTCTTTGTGAGAAGAGGATGTTTTTAATTGTAAGGGCCAAAATGGCCAAGGTGTTTTCGCCGAACGATGGCCTGGAGGCTTTGGCATAATTTCAAAATTAACTACCGACTTTGCACCATGCCTATTAGATGTACCTATACAGTCTGATCCTGTATCTCCACCTCCAATTACAATTACATCTTTATCAGTGGCCATTATTTGATCTTTTACTTCTTTCCCAAATAATGCTTTTGTTTGTTGTGTTAAGAAATCCATTGCTTGTACAACACCATCTGCTTCTATCCCTAGTGTAGGCAAACTACGTCTTTCTGTTGAACCACCACATAAAACAATGGAGTCAAAGGATTTCAAATCTGCTACATCATAATTTACTCCTACATTTATATTTGTTTTAAATATAATTCCTTCAGCCTCTAATATTGCTATTCTTCTGTCAATTATACCTTTCTCCATTTTAAAATTTGGTATTCCATAACGTAGCAGTCCACCAACTTCATCATCTCGTTCAAAAACGGTAACTAAATGCCCAGCTCTATTTAATTGCTGTGCGGCAGCTAGACCGGCAGGACCAGAACCAATAACAGCGATGGTTTTATCTGTTCTTGATTTTGGTGGTTGGGGCTTAATCCACCCTTCTTTAAATGCTCTTTCTACTATGTTTTTTTCAATATTTTCAATAGAAACGGGGTCTTCAATGATACCTAATACACATGCTTGTTCACATGGCGCAGGGCATAATCTTCCAGTAAATTCGGGAAAGTTATTGGTTGAATGCAATATCCATGATGCTTTTTTCCACTCTCCTTGATGTACCATATGGTTAAAATCTGGAATTAGATTTCCTAATGGACATCCACTGTGGCAGAATGGAATACCACAATCCATGCAGCGTGAACCCTGTTTTGAAAGGTCTTTTTCTGACAGCGGTATGGTAAATTCTTTATAGTTTTTTACACGGTCTTTTACAGAGGTGTAGGTTTCATCTTGTCTTTCAAACTCTTTAAATCCTGTTATTTTTCCCATGACATTATGCTATTGTTAATTCTTCGAACATTGGTTCTTCTGTTTCTAAACGTAATAAAGCTTTTTTGTACTCTGTTGGCATTACCTTTATAAAGTTTTTTAAGCTTGTATCCCAATCTGCTAATAGCTCAGTACCTTTTTTACTTTCCGTATATAAAACATGATTTGCTATATTTGCTTTTAAATCTGCTTCATCTTCTGCACAAATTTCCTCAAATTCTATGGTTTCTGTATTACAGAGACCATTTACAAATTTATTTTCTGGATCGTATACATAGGCAATACCTCCGCTCATTCCTGCTGCAAAGTTTCTACCAGTTTTACCTAGAACAATAACTTTACCACCTGTCATGTATTCACAGCAATGATCTCCAACACCTTCTACTACTGCAGTTGCACCTGAATTACGCACAGCAAAGCGTTCACCTGCAATTCCGTTTATATATGCTTGCCCGTCTACTGCTCCAAACATACAAACGTTACCTACAATTATATTGTTTTCAGCTAAGAAATCTGCTTTGGCCGGTTTCTTAATAATTAATTTTGCACCTGATAAACCTTTTCCTAAATAATCATTTGTATTTCCGTCTAAAATAAAAGTCAATCCAAATGCTCCGAACGCTCCAAAACTCTGTCCTGCAGAACCAGTAAAATTAATATTTAATGTATCTTCAGGTAGGCCTAAATGTCCATATATTTTTGAAATTTCATTACTAACGATTGCACCAACAGTTCTATTTGTATTTTTGATTGGATATGCAAGATTCATTTTTTCTTTTCTGTATAAAGCTCTATGAGAGTCTTTCAATATCGTAAAATCTAAAACTTCTTCTAAATTATGGTCTTGCTGTTCTGTATTTCGAACCGTCATTTTTCTGTACGCTTCTGGTCTATATAAAATACTAGATAAATCTAAGCCTTTTGCTTTATAATGATTTACTGCTTTATTTGAGTTGATTTTATGGGTCTGACCCACCATTTCTTCTAAGGTTCTAAAACCAAGTTGTGCCATGATTGCTCTTAACTCTTCAGCTACATAAAAGAAGAAATTAATAACATGTTCTGGAGTTCCCTTAAAGTTTTTACGCAGCTCTTTATCTTGCGTTGCAATACCAACCGGACACGTATTCAAATGACATTTACGCATCATAATACAACCAGAAGCGACCAATGGAGCTGTTGCGAATCCGAACTCTTCTGCTCCTAATAGTGCGGCAATAGCAACATCTCTCCCTGTTTTTAATTGACCATCGCACTCTACTACAATTCTACTTCTTAAATTATTTAAAACTAAAGTTTGCTGTGCCTCGGCTAAACCAAGTTCCCATGGTAAACCTGCATGTTTTAAAGATGTTAAAGGAGATGCTCCTGTACCGCCATCATAACCAGCAATTAGTACAACATCTGCTTTTGCTTTCGCAACACCTGCTGCAATCGTACCTACACCAACTTCAGAAACTAATTTTACATTAATTCTAGCTTCACGATTCGCGTTTTTTAAATCGTAAATTAATTGAGCTAAATCTTCAATTGAATAAATATCGTGATGCGGAGGCGGAGAAATAAGTCCTACAAAAGGAGTTGAGTTTCTTGCTTCAGCAATCCACGGTAAAACTTTATAACCAGGGAGCTGTCCACCTTCACCAGGCTTTGCGCCTTGCGCCATTTTAATTTGAATCTCTTTTGCATTTGTTAGATAATGAGAAGTTACTCCAAATCTTCCAGACGCAACTTGTTTAATAGCAGAGTTTCGGCTATCACCATTTACATCTTTCTGAAAACGTTTTCTATCCTCACCACCTTCACCAGAATTAGATTTACCTCCAATTCTATTCATGGCAATTGCTAAATTTTCATGTGCTTCTCTAGAAATAGATCCATAGGACATTGCACCTGTTTTAAAACGTTTTACAATCTCTGTCCAAGGTTCTACTTCCTCTAAAGGAATAGGATCTAGATTATCAAACTGAAATAATCCACGAATAGTCATTAAGCTTTCTGCTTGTTCATTAATAGCTTCTGCATAGACATTGTAACTATCTTGATCACTTAATCGAACTGCTTGTTGTAATTTAGAAATAGTGGTTGGGTTAAATAAATGACGTTCCCCGTTTCTTCTCCAACGATATTCTCCACCAACATTTAAACCTAAGTTTTTGTCAATTTTATTGTCTGGATACGCTTGTTTATAACGCTGATCAATTTCTTTTTCAATTTCATACAATCCAATACCTTCAATTCTTGAGGCAGTATAAGGGAAGTATTTCTCTACAAATTGAGAGTTGAATCCTACGATTTCGAAAATTTGAGAACCTCTGTAAGAGTGTAATGTAGAAATACCTATTTTGTTCATTACTTTTAGAATTCCTTTTCCAATAGCAATGTTGAAGTTATCAACTGCCTGCTGCTCATCCATATCAGTAATGAAGCCTTCTTTTACTTGCATTCTAATAATTTCATTTACCATATAAGGATTAATGGCACTTGCACCGTATCCAAATAATGTAGCAAAATGATGTGGTTCACGGGGTTCTGCAGATTCAATTATAATATCGAAATAAGAACGTTTCCGTAATCTATTTAATTGGTGATTAACAAAAGAACACGCTAACAAAGCTGGAATAGGAGCAAACTCTTGATTTACGCCTCTATCTGATAAAATTATAATATTATTTTTGTTGTCAATTGCTTTTTCAATCTGAACAACTATTTGATCTAAAGCATCTTCTAATCCATTTAAACCTTGTGCTTTTGGATACAAAATTTGAATCGTCGCAGCTTTAAAGCTCTCTACATCTATATTTCTAATTTTTTCTAAATCTGCATTCGAAATAACAGGATTCTGAATTTTTAATTTTCGGCACTGTCGATCTGTTATACTGAAAATATTTCTATCTTTTCCTAGATTTAAACTAATATCTGTAACTATTTCTTCACGAATACCGTCTAAAGGAGGATTTGTAACTTGTGCAAATAATTGTTTGAAATAGTTTGATATTAACTGAGGTCTGTCAGATAAAACAGCTAAAGGAGTGTCTATTCCCATAGAAGTTAGGGCTTCTTTACCAACTTGCGCCATAGGTGTTATTACCTCTTGAATATCTTCAAAAGTATAATTAAATAAACGCTGACGGGTCTTAATATCAATGGTTTCTATAGGACATGTTTCGCTTGTATATGGTACATCTTTTAAATGTAAACGCGTATTGTCTAACCATTTTTGGTAGGGTCTTTCTAATACAATTTTACTTTTAATTTCTTCATCCTGAATAATTCTACCTTCATTCATGTCTACCAAGAACATCTTTCCAGGCTCTAATCTACCATGTGCTTTTACATCTTCTGGAGCAACATCTACCACTCCAATTTCTGAAGACATAATTAGTTTACCACTTTTTGTAATAGTATATCTAGAAGGTCTTAATCCGTTTCTATCTAATAAGGCACCAATATAATCTCCATCTGTAAAAGGCACAGAAGCAGGTCCATCCCAAGGCTCCATAATACAACTGTTGTATTCATAAAAAGCTTTTCGCTCTTTTGACATTGTTTTATGTTTTTCCCAAGCTTCAGGAATCATCATCATCATAATCTCTGGCAATGAACGCCCAGTATGCGTTAATAATTCCACGACCATATCCATAGAGGCAGAATCAGATTTTCCTGGTAAAATTATGGGGAATAATTTTTCTATTTGTGGTCCGAAAACATCACTTTTCATAATCTCTTCACGAACACGCATTCTACTTACATTTCCACGTAATGTATTTATTTCTCCATTCTGACACATCAATCTAAACGGTTGCGCAAGCTCCCAAGTAGGCATCGTGTTTGTAGAAAAACGCTGATGTACAAGCGCTAAACGGGTAACTAAATCTATTTCTTGTAGGTCTTTATAATATGGGCCAATATCTTCTGGCATTATAATACCTTTGTATATTATTGTAGTCAAAGAAGCACTAGAAACATAAAAATAGATGCTTTCAGAAATTTTAGATTTTCTAATTTCGTGTTCTGTTATTTTTCTTGCGGCATATAATTTAGCTTTAAAGGTAGCTTCGTCAATTTCATCCGTTTTACCAATAAAAAATTGTTCAATATTTGGCTCTGATGCTAATGCAATAGGTCCTAATTGAGTTGAGTCTACAGGTACTTCTCTCCATCCTAAAATAGAAAGTCCCTGCGCTTTTACCTCGTTTTCAAATGTAGTTTTGCAAAAATTATATTGATTAATAACCTTTGGTAAAAAAACCATAGCTACAGCATATTCCCTTTGGATTGGAATAGAAAAATCACAAACTCTTTTAAAATATTCATGAGGAATATCTATCAGTAAACCTGCGCCATCTCCTGTTTTTCCATCTGAACTAACACCACCTCTATGTTCTAGTTTTACTAGTATTTCTAGAGCATCATGTATAATTTGATTTGTCTTTTCTCCATTTAAATTACAGATGAATCCTGCTCCGCAATTTTCGTGTTCAAACTCGGGTAAATATAAGCCTTGTTTCTCCATTTTGTATTAAATTATATATACAAAGCTATGGATTTTGTTGAATATAATTCAATATTTAAACTCCTTTAATGTAATTTTTGTGATGAAAACAAAATAATAGTATCAAATCTGTCTCTTATACACATCTCCGAGCCCACGAGACCTCTCTACATCT
>CAJXTJ010000114.1 GCA_913061165.1 uncultured Polaribacter sp. | reverse complement strand
CTACACGTAAGGAGTCGTCGGCAGCGTCAGATGTGTATAAGAGACAGACTTTAAAGTTAGTTAAAAAGTAAATAAATAACTGTTAAAATTAATTCTTTTTAAAGGTCAATTTCGTCTAAGACGATTTTTTTTATGAAATAAATTATATTCTATTACTATATTTTGATACGTCTTAAATTATGAAAGAAAAAATCAATATCAAGAGTAGCGGCTACATCAGAATATAATGAGGCGCTTAATACCTTGCTATTAGCATTGTAATTTATGTTTAAATGTCATTTATAAAACAATTTTCTTATTTTTGACTCATGAAAAAAATGATTATTGCAAGTACATCAACCGTTTTTGGAAGCGGGTATTTAAATTATTTATTACCTGTTTTACAGGTGCATTTTAAGAATGTAAATACTGTAACCTTTATACCATATGCAATGCCTGGTGGTATTTCTTATGATGCGTATACGGGCATAGTAGCGCAAGCATTTTCTAAAATAAATATAAATGTAAAAGGAATTCATGAGTATGAAAACCCGAAAGAAGTAATTCTAAATGCAGAGGCAATATTTACTGGGGGAGGAAATACCTTTGAGCTAGTAAACCAGCTCTACAAGCATGATCTTTTAAACAATTTGAAATTAACACTTGAAAGAGGTGTCCCTTATTTAGGCACAAGTGCTGGAAGCAATATTTGTGGTGTTGATATAAAAAACACCAATGATATGCCAATTGTGTATCCGCCAAGTTTTAAAACGTTAGGGTGTTTCTCTTTTAATATAAACGCACATTATCTAGATCCGGAAAAAGGTTCTAAACATATGGGAGAATCTAGAGAGACGAGAATTAAAGAGTTTCACGTTTTTAATGAAACCCCAGTTTTGGGGTTGCGAGAGGGCAGTTGGCTTTCTATTGAAAATAATAAAATTATACTTCAAGGAGAACACACTGCAAGATTGTTTCTGCATAAACAAGAGCCTGTTGAGCTACAAACTGGAATAGAGGTTATAATTTAATTTTTTAACGAGTAAATTAATACGTTATATAATCTACAATTTCTAAGCCATAACCAATCATACCAACTCTTTTTGTTTGCTTAGAGTTTGTTATTAATTTTAATTTACTAATATTTAAATCGTGTAAAATTTGCGCACCAATACCAAAATCTCTATTATCTAGTTTAATGTCTGGGGCTTTTATTTTTCCAATTTCTTGGTTTTCTTTTAAAACCTTTAATCTGGTAATTAAATTTTGAGAATGATTTTGTTGATTCACAAATAGAATAGCTCCCTTTCCTTCATCATTTATAACTTGAAACATTTGGTCTAGTTTCTTGTCTGCGTTATTTGTTAAAGTTCCTAAAATGTCGTTATTTACCAAAGTAGAATTTACTCTTGTTAACACCGCATCTTCTTTTGACCATGAACCTTTAGTTAATGCAATATGAATTTGGTTATTTGTAGTTTGTTCATAAGCACGTAATCTAAATTCACCAAATCGTGTTACAATATTAAAATCATCTTTCTTATCGATTAAAGAGTCATGTTCCATTCTATATGCAACCAAATCTTCTATAGAAACTATTTTAATATCAAACTTTTTTGCAACCTTTAAAAGTTCTGGTAAGCGCGCCATTGTGCCATCTTCGTTCATTATTTCTACAATAACTCCTGCTGGTTTTAAACCTGCTAAACGCGCAAAATCTATGGCTGCTTCTGTATGACCTGTTCTTCTTAAAACACCTCCTTCTTTAGCTTTTAATGGAAAAATATGTCCGGGTCTTGCTAAATCAAACGGTTTGGTATCTTTTCCAATTAAAGCTTGTATGGTTAGTGCTCTATCTGCAGCAGAAATCCCTGTTGTAACACCTTTCCCACGAAGATCTACAGAGACTGTAAAGCCGGTTTCCATAGGGTCTGTATTATTTTCTACCATCATGCCTAAGCCTAATTCTTTACAACGGTTTTCTGTTAGAGGTGCGCAAATTAAGCCACGGCCATGCGTAGCCATAAAATTAATCATCTCTGGAGTTGCTTTTTCGGCAGCTGCTAGAAAATCCCCTTCGTTTTCTCTGTTTTCATCATCAACAACAATTATTACTTTGCCATCTCTCACGTCTGCAATTGCATCTGCAATATTATGAAGTTTTGTGTTTTTTTTATTTGATAAAGAGGTCATACTTTTAATGGTCTTTTTTGGGAGTAAATTTTTGAATTATTTTTTTAAGAGGTAATAGAATATTGTCAACATTAAAGAACCCTTTGTCTTTTGTTGCTCTTCTTGTTAGAAAAATCCCAAACGGAATCATTACCATTGCAGAAAGCCAAGAACCTAATAGAGAGGAGATAGAACTTTCTTCTGCCAAGTTCTTACCCATTGTATTTCCAAAGAAATAAGTAACATAAATAGCAATGGCTAAAATCATTGGCAAGCCAAAGCCACCTTTTCTAATTATAGAGCCTAATGGTGCGCCAATAAAAAATAAGATAAGGCAAGAAAAAGACAAAGCAATTCGACCATAGTATTCAGAATCGAAAAAATTCAATGTTTTTCGTTTCCATTTTACACTTTTTACATTATTTTTTACATTAGTAACGGCACTATTTATTTTCGTTCTCGCACCATTTAATATACTAATTTGCTCTTTTAAATGAAAATTTTCTAGAGTACCAATTGTATCTATATTCTCGTGCTTTAAAGAATCTGTATATTTATATAATAGCTTGGCCTGTGAAATGGAAGAAATAGATTTAGACCGAGACATTAACATGTCATTATAATCTGTTTTTAAAATAGGAATGGTGTCTGTAAGTTGTTTTATTCTCAGCATTTTAAAATTATTCTTGAAACGCTCTTCATCTAAAGAACCATCGCCAACAAGGTCAGAAATATCTATATTAAATTCATATTCTTTAAAAGTTGCTTGGGAAGCTGGCATTTTCTCTTTTTTCGTGCGAGATCTTGTTGTCTTTGTGTGGTCTTCATAGTAAAAACCATCGTATAAAATAAATGTCATATATCTACTTCCTTCTTCAGAAATAATTTTGCCTCTTTCTGCAGTTATTACTTTCTGATTTCCTTTTCTAGAACTTAAATCATAGATTAAAACATTTTTTAATAGGTTTTTTTCTTCACCATATTTTTCATCAAATTTAATCTGATAATTTGGTAAATCGCTATTAAAACTTCCAGGAATTAAAGCCAAGGCGGGTTTTTTCTTTTTTATATTGTAGTATAAATTTTGTTGCTTTAAAATAGCATATGGAAAAATATTATTTAAAAAGATGAAATTAATTCCACTTAAAAAAAGTGTTAAAAAAATTAAAGGTCTTACCAATCTTTGAAGAGAAATTCCTGCAGATTTAGCTGCTGCGAACTCATAGTTTTCTCCTAAACTTCCTAAAGCCATTATAGAAGATAATAAAACGGCAATTGGTAATGCCTGTGGTATAATACTAAGTGAGGTGTAGTATAAAAATTTTAGAATAAAAGTTATGCTAATACCTTTACCAGCGATACTTTCAAAAGTCTGCCAAAGTAATTGCATTACTAAGACAAATAAAACAATTAAAAATGTTGCTAGAAAAGGTACTAAGAATGTTTTTAAGATGTATTTATCTAAAATTTTCATTATAGCAAAAGTAGTTTCTTATATATAAATATGCTATTAAAATCCTGTTAATGTAAAGTATTAATCTATTGTGTAATTATTACTTAAATATTTTGTTTTGTTTAAACTGAAATAACTTTCAGACAAATCTTCATTTTTTTTAAACTCAGTAATTGTAAACATTGTTTTTGAAGTGTTTATACCGGTTTGAATTAGCTTGTAAATATGTTTAGTTTTTACATCTATACCTAACTCTACCATTATAATTTCTGAATTACTATCAATCGGATTCAAGGTAACAAACTGAATATTTCTACCTTTTATGTTTTGTAATTTCCCGATTTCTAAAGTATAACCTTCTTTGTAAAAAGTTAGTAATTTTGAAGGATAAATAAAACCATTATCGTCACTTAAATCGCTATCTGAAATAGAAATCTCTTTTTCATCATGATTAATTACATATAACTTTGCACCATCATATATAAAATGATTACCCAAATAGTTTAAATTATATTTTTCTCCTTTTAAATTAATTTCACCCTTAATAGGGGGTTCATCACCTTCTTTTATTCCTGCTTCTTCATTACTTAATGTCTGGCTAAAACCAATATACATATTTTCATAACCTCCCATTTTTGCTGAAACTTCGTCTAATAAAGATTTTGCTTTGTCAGCACTTTGTGCAAATGCAACTGTTGTTATAAATAGAGATAAAAATAGGATTCCTGTTTTTTTCATAATGTAATAAGTGTGTAATCTTAATAAAAAAGGTTATGTATTTTTTTCGTTTGCTAATAGTTGATCTAAAGCTACAAAATCTGCTATTAAAACTTGTCTTGCTTTGCTTCCTTCAAAACCACCAACAATTCCTGCGGCTTCTAATTGATCTATTAATCTACCGGCTCTATTATATCCGAGTTTTAACTTTCTTTGCAAAAGAGAAGCAGAACCTTGTTGCGCTGTTACAATAATCTCTGCTGCATCTCTAAATAGTTTATCTCGGTCCTCGATATCAATATCAATACTTGTACCACTCTCATCATCTACGTACTCTGGCAAGAGATAGGCATTGGCATAGGCTTTCTGAGAGCCTATATAGTCTGTAATTTTTTCAACTTCTGGTGTATCTACAAAGGCACATTGTATTCTACTAAGGTTATTACCAGCTGTATATAATAAATCTCCTCTACCAATTAATTGATCTGCACCTCCAGCATCTAAGATAGTTCTAGAATCTATTTTAGAAGTTACTCTAAATGCTATTCTTGCAGGAAAATTTGCTTTAATAATACCGGTAATTACATTCACAGAAGGTCTTTGTGTTGCTACAATTAAATGAATTCCAATTGCTCTAGCTAGCTGAGCTAGACGTGCAATAGGTGTTTCTATTTCTTTACCAGCAGTCATTATTAAGTCTGCAAATTCATCAATAACTAAAACAATGTATGGTAAAAATTGATGTCCATCATTCGGATTTAATTTACGTGCTTTAAACTTGGTATTGTATTCCTTTATATTTCTCACCATTGCGTTCTTTAAAAGATCATAACGGTTGTCCATTTCTATACAAAGAGAATTTAAGGTATGCACAACCTTAGTCGTATCGGTAATAATTGCTTCTTCTACATCTGGTAATTTAGCTAAGTAATGACGCTCTATTTTATTAAATAAAGTTAATTCTACTTTCTTTGGGTCTACTAAGATAAATTTAACTTCTGCTGGGTGTTTTTTATATAATAAAGAAGTTAATACTGCATTTAAACCAACAGATTTTCCTTGTCCAGTAGCTCCTGCCATAAGTAAGTGAGGCATCTTTGCAAGATCTACTACAAAAGTCTCATTAGAAATTGTTTTTCCCAATGCAATTGGAAGTTCCATATCTGTTTCTTGAAATTTCTTTGAAGAAATAACAGAATGCATAGAAACAATTGTAGATTTTTTATTTGGTACTTCAATACCAATAGTACCTTTACCCGGTATTGGCGCAATAATTCGGATACCTAAGGCAGATAAAGACAAAGCAATGTCATCTTCTAAGTTTTTAATTTTAGAAATTCTAATTCCTGCTTCTGGTACAATTTCATATAAAGTAATTGTAGGCCCTACGGTTGCTTTTATTTCTGCAATACCAATTTTATAATTTTTTAAAGTTTCTACAATTTTATCCTTATTGGCTTCTAATTCTTCAGGATCAATAGAAATTGTCTCGTTATATTGCTTTAACAGATTAAAAGTAGGAAATTTAAAGTTTGCCAACTCTAAAGTAGGATCAAACTCGCCAAAGTCTTTTACTAATTTATCTGATAAATTTTCTGCCACACTTTTTTCTTCTCTATTGATAGCTACATCAATTTCTACGATTGGCTCTAATTCTTTTTCTTGAATAGCTTCTGTTTTTAAATTGGGCTCCAAGTTCCCTTCAATGGTTAGAGGAATTCCTTCTTTAGCCGCCTTTACGTCTGAATGTTTAGAGATAGTAGGTTTTAAATCGATTACAGATTTTTCAAATTCTGATTTATTATTAGCTTCTTCTTTTTCGGAAGTTTTAGTTTCCTCTTCGATCGTAGAAGCCTTAGATTCATCTTTAATTCTTTGGTCTTTATCTTCTCTTTTTTGTTTTAATCTTTTTATAAATCCATCAAAATTTACTTTATAACGTGCAACAATATATGATATAACAAA
>CAJXTJ010000113.1 GCA_913061165.1 uncultured Polaribacter sp. | reverse complement strand
AGGAGTCGTCGGCAGCGTCAGATGTGTATAAGAGACAGCAATAATACCGACGTAATTTTTTATATATTATATATTTTTTCATATAATTTTTTATATTTTTCTTTAATTATCTTTCTTTTCATTTTCATTGTAGGTGTTAAGTGACCCGTTTCAATAGACCATTCATCGTCAGTAATTTCGAACTTTTTAATTTGCTCCCATTTTCCAAATTTTTGATTATGAAAATCGATTTCTTTTTGAATTCTTTGAATCAATCTCTCATCAGTTGTAACATTGGTAATTTTATATTGATGTCGTTCTGCCCATTCTTCGATAAAGTCAAAATTGAGTTGAATTAATGCAGCTGGCATCTTCTCTCCTTCACCAATAACCATTACTTGTTCTATAAAACGAGATTGTTTTAGTTCGCTTTCTAATGCACTAGGAGCAATGTATTTTCCTCCAGAAGTTTTAAATATTTCTTTTTTTCTATCTGTGATTGTTAAAAATCCATCTTCATCAATTTCACCAATATCTCCTGTATGTAAATATCCATTTATAATGGTTTTTTTGGTCATTTCTTCATTTTTGTAATACCCTATCATAATATTATCACCTTTCATTAAAATTTCTCCATCATCAGCAATTTTAATCGTTATACCGTCTAAAGCTTTACCAACTGACCCAATCTTTAAGCCATTATTTCTAAGGTCATTTAAAGTTCCTCCGGGAGATGACTCTGTCATTCCATAACCTTCAAAAATACTAATACCTGCAGCTGTAAAAACTTTTATTAAACGATGTTGTAAAGGGGCACTGCCAGAAACCATAAATTGTAGATTACCACCTAAAGCTTCTTGCCATTTTAAAAAAATAAGTTTTCTAGCGATATTTAATTTAAAATGATAAAAAAAACTTTTTTTATTATATGGTTCATACTCTTCTCCTAAAGATAATGCCCAAAAGAAAAGTTGTTTTTTGAGCCCAGTTAAAGCACTTCCTTTGTCAATTATTTTATCAAAAATCTTTTCTAATAACCTCGGTACAACAGCTAGATAATGAGGTTTTACTTCTCTAATATTATCACCTAATTGTTCTATACTTTCAGCAAAATAGATTTCAAAACCCATAAACAGATTATAATAAGAAGCACTTCTTTCAAAAATATGGCAAATTGGTAAGTAGCTAATAATTCTATTATTTCCTTGAGTTAAGTCGAGTCCCTTTGCAGTTTTAAAAACTGTGAAAACAATATTTTTATGCGACAACATTACTCCCTTGGGAGTGCCAGTTGTTCCAGAAGTGTAAATAATTGTTGCTAAATCCTCAGGTTTTACTTCTTTTTTTAAAGCATCTATTTTTGATTGGTGATTTTCTTTTTCTCCAATTTTTAAGAATGAATTCCAACCATAATCAGCTTTAAGATCTTTTAAAGAAAAGACTTTCTGTAATTGTGTTTTCTCTTCTACTGCTTTTACTTTTTCATACAAATCATCATCAGAAACAAAACAATATTTTGCATCAGAATGATTTAAAATATAGCCATAATCTTTTTCTGATAAGGTTGCATATAATGGTACATTTTGTGCCCCAATTTGTAGAATACCAATGTCTAAAATATGCCAATTAGGATTGTTATTAGTTGTAATTATTGCAATTTTATCATTTGGTTTTATGCCTAATGCTAATAAAGAACTACTTACTTTATTTGCATCAGTTATAAATTGTTGTGAAGAAATACTTTTCCAACTATTTTTTTCTTTATAATTAAAACACTTTTCCTGTGGGTAGTTTTCTAATTGATGATAAGGAAAATCAAAAATGCGAGTAACGTTCATATAAAAAAGTTTACAGCAATATAGTAATTTTTTTTTCGTAAAATAGTAAAGTAAATTTTCTTACGAATAAGGAATTTAAAAGAAAACAGCTTTTAGATTTCCCTAAAAGCTGTTTTCTTTTAAATTTAAAGACTTTTTTATTTTTTGTTTTCTATCCAGTTTTTAGCATTTACAAATGCTTTTAACCAAGGTGAAACAGCATCTTTTCTTCCTTGAGGATAATTTGCCCAATTCCATTGAAAAGTAGAACGCTCTATGTGTGGCATTGTAACTAAATGTCTTCCGGTTAGATCGCTCATCATTGCAGTATTATAATCAGAACCATTCGGATTGTTCGGATAGCCTTCATACCCATATTTTGCAACAATATTGTAATTTTCTTCTGCCTCTGGTAAACTGAATTTTCCTTCTCCATGAGAAATCCAAACACCTAATTCTGTTCCCGCTAAAGAAGCTAGCATTACAGAATTATTTTCTTGAATTTTCACAGAGGTAAAAGAACTTTCATGCTTCTTAGAATCGTTATGAACCAATTTACCGTGCACTTTATGTTTAGGGTTTATAAGATCTAATTCCATCCATAATTGTGCACCATTACAAATACCTACAGATAAAGTATCTTCTCTTTTAAAGAAGTTCTTTAATGCTTTTTTTGCTTTTGCATTGTATAAAAATGCGCCTGCCCAACCTTTTGCAGATCCCAAAACATCAGAATTAGAGAAACCTCCAACAGCACCAATAAATTGAATATCCTCTAAAGTTTCACGTCCAGAAATTAAATCTGTCATATGAACATCTTTCACATCAAAACCAGCTAAATACATTGCATTTGCCATTTCACGTTCAGAATTAGAACCTTTTTCTCTAATAATTGCAGCTTTTGGTTTTGAAGCTTTTGAATTTAACTTTGGTAATTTTCCTGTAAATTTTTCTGGAAATTTATACGTTAAAGGCTGCTTTTTATAATTATCAAATCGATTTTGTGCCAAACCATTTGCGGTTTGTTTTTGATCTAATAAAAAAGAAGTTTTGTACCAAACATCTCTCATTTCAGCAACATCAAAAGAGAAATTATCTTCATTGTTTTTAATATTTACTTTTCCTGAATTGTTAGCTTTACCGATATTAAAAACAGTAATTCCGATTTCTTCAAACGTTTCTTCTATCGATGCATCTGCTTGAAAAATAATTCCTGCATTTTCAGAAAATAAAACTTTAATGGTATCTTCTTCATTCAACTCAGAAATATTAAAATCTGCTCCTAGGTTCACATCAGCAAAACACATTTCTAATAAGGTCGTAATAAAACCACCAGAAGCAATATCATGTCCTGCTTTAATTTTATCTGCTTTTATTAATTTCTGAATAGTATTAAATGTATTCTTTACATAAGAAGCATTCGTAACATCTGGTGTTTCGTTTCCAATAGTATTTAAAGTTTGGTTAAATGAACTTCCACCTAGCTTATATTCATCTTGAGAAACATTAATATAATAAACATTTCCACCATCCACTTTTAACAGAGGCTCTACTACTTTACTTATTTCACTACAGTTTCCTGCGGCAGATATAATAACTGTTCCAGGAGAAATTACTTCACTATCTGTGTATTTTTGCTTCATAGATAAAGAATCTTTTCCTGTTGGAACATTGATTCCTAAATCTATAGAAAATTCAGAAACTGCCTGTACAGCTTTATATAAACGTGCATCTTCACCTTCGTTTTTACAAGGCCACATCCAATTTGCAGACAAGGAAACACTTTTTAAATTATCTTTTAACGGTGCCCAAATTAAGTTGGTTAAAGATTCTGTTATTGCAATTCTACTACCAGCTGCAGGATCAATTAACCCAGCAATAGGAGCGTGGCCAATAGACGTTGCTACACCTTCTTTACCATTATAATCTAAGGCCATTACACCAACGTTGTTTAACGGTATTTGTAACGGACCAACACATTGTTGTTTGGCAACTTTACCACCAACACATCTGTCTACTTTATTTGTTAACCAATCTTTACAAGCAACAGCTTCTAACTGTAAAACTTGTTTTAAATAGATTTCTAAATTTTTTGTTTTATAACGAGAATTCTTATAGTTTCTCTCAACCGTAATATCGGTTAGAACTGTTTTTGGAGATGAACCAAACATATCTTCCAATGCTAAATCCATGGGTTTGTCACCTTTCTTTTTAGACTCAAAAGTAAAACGGTTATTCTCTGTAACATCACCAACAGTGTACATTGGAGAGCGCTCACGATCTGCAATTTTTTGCAAAGTATCGATATGTTTCTCTGCAATAACTAGACCCATTCTTTCTTGAGACTCATTGCCAATAATTTCTTTTGCAGATAAAGTTGGATCTCCTAAGGGTAATTTATCTAAATCTATTTTACCTCCGGTATCTTCTACTAGTTCTGATAAACAATTTAAATGTCCACCAGCACCATGATCGTGAATAGAAACAATAAAATTTTCTTTACTTTCTACCATTCCACGAACTGCATTTGCAGCACGTTTTTGCATTTCTGGATTTGAACGTTGCACTGCATTTAACTCAATTCCAGATTCAAATTCTCCTGTATCTGAAGATGAAACAGCAGCACCACCCATTCCTATTCTATAATTATCTCCACCAAGAATTACAATTTTATCTCCTTCTTTAGGCGTGTCTTTTAATGCTTGATCTGCTTTTCCATATCCAATTCCACCAGCTTGCATGATGACTTTATCATAGCCTAATTTTCTTGGTTTTGAAGTACTTGAAGAAGAATTTTCTTCGTGTTCAAAAGTTAATACAGAACCCGTAATTAAAGGTTGTCCAAATTTGTTTCCAAAATCAGAGGCTCCATTAGAGGCTTTTATTAAAATATCCATTGGTGTTTGATATAACCAATCTCTAGCTTTAAACTTATGTTCCCAATACCTATTTTCTTCTAAACGAGAATAAGAAGTCATATAGACAGCTGTTCCTGCTAAAGGTAAAGAACCTTTCCCGCCAGCTAATCTATCTCTAATTTCACCTCCAGAGCCAGTTGCAGCTCCATTAAAAGGCTCTACAGTAGTTGGAAAATTGTGTGTTTCTGCTTTTATAGAAATAACAGATTCAAAATCTTCTGTTTTATAAAAGTCTGGTTTGTCTGCTGTTTTAGGAGCAAACTGTGCCACTTTTGGTCCTTTTATAAAGGCAACATTGTCTTTATATGCTGAAACAATATCATTTGGAAATTGTTTCGATGTCTCTTTTATTAATTTAAATAAAGATGTTGGCATTTCTTTCCCATCAATAACAAAAGTTCCATTAAATATTTTATGTCTGCAGTGTTCTGAGTTTACTTGACTAAAACCAAAGACTTCAGAGTCTGTTAACTTTCTTCCAATTTTTGTAGCAATATCCTCTAAATATGTAACTTCTTCAGCACTTAAAGAAAGACCTTCTTCTTTATTGTATGCTGCAATATCTTCAATATTTAAAATAGGCTCTGGCTGAATATCTATTGTGAATAACTCTTGTTCTAAGCTTTTAAATTTTTCAGAAATCATTGGATCAAAATCTGTAAAATCTTCAGTAGAAGAAGTAAATTCCTCAATTCTAATGATATCTTTGATACCCATATTTTGAGTAATCTCTACTGCATTTGTACTCCAAGGAGTAATCATTGCTGCTCTTGGCCCTACAAAAAACATATCAATTGATGTCTCTTCTATTTTTGGTTGATTGGCAAATAACCAAGTTAATTTAGAAACCGTTGTAGCTGTTAACTCTTTTGTTGTTTGAACAGCGTATACTTTACTGTTTTTATTTCCAAAGAAATGAATCATTATAATATTGTGTTAGCTTGTGGGTGTAAAAATGCAAATTTACTTTTTTTCAGTTAAATAGCTAAGATTTATTTAAGTGAAATTCTAGAGTTATTCACTTATTTATAAACGAAAAAAAGACCATCTTATTACGATAGTCTTTCAATTAGTTATTTGTAAAATAACTTAGTACTTTATTAGTTTCTTAGATATATTGGTGCTTCCAAAGTTTATTTTTATAATAAAAATCCCTTTTGATAAATTAGAAATGTCAATATTATTTTTATTTTCAGAAATATTTTCAGACTTTACAATTTGCCCTAGAGCATTGTAAATATTAATGTTTAGATCTTTTGTAGTTTTAAAGTATAAGGTGTTTTTATTTGTAGGGTTTGGATACATTTTAAAAGTATTAAAAATAGCATCATTTGCACTAAGAGTAGAGGTGTGGCTTCCAATATCTTCAACATTGTCTTTTGGAAACTCATCCCATTCACTTCTTGTATAGGTGCTATTCGGTTCTGTAACGTTAGCAACTCTTCTCAAGGTCATATCCGCGAAATTTTTAGCTGTTTCTCCCAAAACACCAACAATATCAATCAGAACGCCATTTTTAAATAAACCAACTGCGTCATTACCATTCCAATTTATAGGAGAGCTATCAGGGTGAACTAAATCAGCTTGATTATTTAACTCTTGAGAATCAGCTAAACTGTTTATTCTGTCTCTTATACACATCTCCGAGCCCACGA
>CAJXTJ010000112.1 GCA_913061165.1 uncultured Polaribacter sp. | reverse complement strand
GTATAAGAGACAGACCCAGGACCCTCTCCTTAAAAGGGAGATGCTCTACCAACTGAGCTACCAGGTCTCTCTTAAATCGAATGCAAATATACTATCAATGATTGAAAATATTCGTATAAAAATGATTTTTTTTTAGCGATATTTGTGAAAATTAAAAAGAAATGAAGATTGTACTCTTAGGTTACATGGCGTCAGGAAAGTCTACAATTGGTAGAGAGATTTCTAAAAAGCTGGATATGAAATTCATAGACTTAGATGATTATATTTCGAAGAGAGAAAAGAGGTCGATTTCAGAGATTTTTAAAGTAAAAGGAGAAATTTATTTTAGAAGAATTGAAAGCTTATATCTTAGTGAAATATTAAATTCTAAAGATAGTTTTATACTTTCTTTAGGCGGTGGAACTCCTTGTTATTCAAACAACATGGATCTGATCCTGAATTCTGAAGCAGCATCCATTTATGTAAAAGCGGGTATAAAAACACTAGTTTCAAGATTAACTGCCGAAAAAAACAAAAGACCTTTAGTTGCAGAATTAGAAGATGATAAGCTTGTAGAATTTGTAGCGAAGCACCTTTTTGAAAGAAGATTTTTTTACGAGCAGGCCTCTATGACCGTTAATACTGAAGATAAATCCTTAGAAGAAATTACAACAGAAATAAGAATTTTATTATACTAAATAAGCAATTGCAGTTGTTTCGTTAAATTCTACTTGCACGTGCTCTTTTATTGATGTGGATAATGAAATACCCTTAAAATCTGCTTTTACAGGATATTTTTTATGATTTCTATTCACTAAAACTACTGTTTTAAACCTTTTTAAAGGCACTTCTAAAAAGTGTTTAATTCCGTATATTAAAGTGGTGCCAGAGTTTAAAACATCGTCGACTAATACCAATGGTTTGTTTTTGTAATCGTTTACAGAGATAGAGGTAGTTATTGGTTGTAAAGGCTTTTTTTTATCAATAATAACTTCACATAGTGTAACGTTAATGGTAGAAATTTCTTCTAAAACACTTGCTATTTTTTTAGAAAAAGTGAAACCATTTCCTACAATACCTGCAATAATTAACTCTTTTTCAGAACTATTACTTTCATAAATTTGATAGGCTATTCTTTTAATCTTCTGATTTATCTGAGTGTTGTCTAAAATTATATTGTTTTCTGCAATCATATCTCTTCTGTTGTTTCTTCTTGATACCCGTCTATATCTCTTCTGTCTTTTTTTGTTGGTCTACCAATTCCTTTTTTTCTGTAATAATCTTTGGCATATTTTAAAAGTTCTGTCTTTTCAAACTCCTCTTTTGGCGTAACATCTTTTCTATATTGATCCACCAATTTAGCACCAACTCTGCTTTCAGGTAAACTTAATACTTTTATTTGATAATTAATCTGATTTTTTCGAACCACTATTAATTCACCACCGAAAATTTCTTTTGAAGGTTTTATGCTTTTAGCATCCATCTTAACTTGTCCTTTTTTACAGGCTGTTGTTGCTATTGTTCTCGTTTTAAAAACGCGAATGCACCATAAATATTTATCAATTCTCATAAAAAAAGTTAAAATATAATGTTTGTCTTTTTACAAAGGTATAAAAATGGTAAATTGCACGCTTAAATTTATATGATTATAATGAATAAAATTAAAAATATTTTTTTACTTCTTTTAATAGGAGTCGCGTTAATGTATTCTTGTGATGCTGATAATAATACTTTTACGAACCCATTTTTAGATATTAATCACGAAGAGTTATCGATTACGGATAACGATTCAATCGTAAAATTTTTACAAAATAATTATTATGACGTCTCCGTAGATTCAATTAAAACATTAGTTGCTGGAGAAATTTCATTGTTTGACGATACCAGTAAACTAAAACCTATAAGCGTTGTAGAAAATGATATTAATCATACTTTATATGTATATATTATAGAAGAAGGTCAGCCATCTCCTGCCAAAGGACACCCTACAGTAATGGATTCAGTATATGTAAAGTATTCTGGACGTGCTTTTTTAGAATCAGACATATCAACTGCTAACTTTGACATTAATGAAACTGGAGTTTGGTTTACTTTAAGTGCTGTTGTGAAAGGATGGATGTTTGGTATTCCAAATTTTTTAAGTGGAGAATTAAAGAAAGATTCAAATGGTGGTGTTTTTAACGGACCAATTACATATTTAAATACGGGTAAAGGATTTTTATTTATTCCTTCTGGTTTAGGGTATCCTTCAAGTAATGCAGCTAATTATAGTAATAGTTTAGTGGATACAAATTTGTTATTTTATATAGATTTATTAGAGATCGTAGAAGATACAGACCATGACAATGATGGTGTGCCCTCAATACAGGAAGATGCAAATGGAGACGGTGATCCAACAAATGATTTTAGTGATAATAGCAATCCTACGGTACCGGATTATTTGAATCCAAATATCAATTAAAAATAAAAAAGGCTCTTGAGAAATCAAGAGCCTTTTTTATTTTATTGTAATATTTTTTTAGAATTTATATGACAAACCAATTATAATTTGATTCACTCTTGTATCAAAAGTAACATTTGTATTTGTTGAGACATTTAAAAAGGTAGATTCTACAGTATTTAATCCTCTTTCCCAACGTACATCAATTCCTAAATTATTTAACTCAACACCTGCCCCAAACTGCAGGCCAACTGTAAATCCATCTGTATCAACATTCTCAATATCATTAAGACTAAAGTCTGAGTTTAATATGTATTGAAAAGAAGGTCCTGCAAAAACGTTCCCGATACCAAAAAACTTTTTACCTATCAATACAGGAATGTCAACTTTTTGGAAGTTGTAAGAAGTTGTTTGACTTCCTTTGTAGAGCAATTGATTTTCTAAGTTTGTGTATACTAATTCTGGTCTTAAATAAAAGCCAATTATTGGCAGTTTAAAACGCAACCAAACACCTGCGTGGTAACCAGTTTTGCTTTCTGCTCCGGTAAAAACATCCTGACTAACACTTTGAATAGATTCTGAATTGTAATTTAAACCTGCTTTTACTCCAAAATCTAATTGGGCTGTTGAAGTTTGGCTAAATGCAAAAGCCAATAAAATCATTAAAATAACTTTTTTCATAGTTTTAAATTTAATTGTTAAGGATTATTAGTAAAATGCTTTTATTTTCTAGAAATTACTTTCCTTACCGCTTTTACAACAGCAGCAGCGTCTAAACCATATTTTGCCATCAATTGTTCTGGTGTACCAGACTCTCCAAAAGTATCATTTGTTGCAACAAATTCTTGAGGAGTAGGAGTGTTTAACGCTAAAGTTCTAGAAACGCTTTCACCTAAACCACCTAATTTGTTATGTTCCTCTGCGGTAACAATACAACCTGTTTTAGCTACAGATTTTAAAATTATTTCCTCGTCTAAAGGCTTAATTGTATGAATGTTAATTACTTCAACAGAAATACCTTCTGCTTCTAATTGTTCGGCAGCTTGTAAAGATTCCCAAACTAAGTGCCCAGTTGCCACAATAGTTACATCTGCACCTTCTGTTAACTGAATTCCTTTTCCAATTTCAAATGGTTTATCTGTTGGCATAAATACAGGCACTTTTGGTCTTCCAAAACGCAAGTAAACTGGACCATCAAAATCTGCAATTGCAATCGTTGCTGCTTTTGTTTGGTTGTAATCACAAGTGTTAATTACAGTCATTCCTGGCAACATTTTCATTAAACCAATATCCTCTAGTATTTGGTGGGTTGCACCATCTTCACCTAAAGTAACTCCTGCGTGAGAAGCACAAATTTTTACATTTTTACCTGAGTAGGCAACAGATTGACGAATTTGATCATAAACTCTTCCTGTAGAAAAGTTTGCAAATGTTCCTGTAAAAGGAATTTTACCTCCAATTGTTAAACCAGCTGCAATACCAATCATATTTGCTTCTGCAATACCAATCTGGAAAAATCTTTCCGGGTTTTCTGCTATAAATTGATCCATCTTTAAAGAGCCAATCAAATCTGCACATAAAGCAACTACATTTGGGTTTGTTCTTCCTAACTCTGTTAAACCGTCTCCAAAACCTGAACGTGTATCCTTTTTTTCTGTGTACGTGTATTTTTTCATTATAATATTGTAAAGTATTGTGTTGTTTAATTTTGCGTAAAAATAAACTTTTATTTATTTCTAAAGAAAATAAAAGAGAGAATAGACGCAAGACTTTTTAACATAATGTGAGAAAGTGCCAAAAGTTGCTATTTATTCTTCTAAATAGCTTAATTACAAGTTCATTAGCTCTTTGTAAAGTTTATGCACAGGCAAGCCTACTACATTAAAATAACTACCCTCTATCTTGTCTATACCAATAAATCCTATCCATTCTTGAATGCCGTATGCACCTGCCTTATCAAAAGGTTTGTAATTATTAATGTAGTACTGAATCTCATCATCAGAAAGTTCTTTAAATGTAACGCTTGTAATATCGTTAATAATTTTTCGAAAAGAATTACTCTTTATACACACAGACGTAATTACTTCATGTTTTTTACCAGACATAGCTCTTAGCATTGTAAAAGCCTCTTTTGCATCCTTAGGCTTGCCTAATGCTTTTCCTTCTAGCCAAACAATAGTGTCTGAAGTAATTAGTAAATCTTTGTTATTTAAAGTAGAAAATGCGTCCGATTTTAAATTTGATAAATAATCAGTAATTGCTACGCCTTTTAAATTTTCTGGATAAATTTCTTCAATTTCTTTTAATTGGATCGAAAAATCAATATCTAAGTCTCTAAAAAATTGTTGTCTCCTTGGAGAGCCAGAAGCAAGTATTACATTATAGTTGTTCAATTTTTGTTTCAGCATGTATTCATTTATATTTAGAAAGACAAAATTAGTAATCTTTTTAGTAATTATGGTCAATACCAGACAACTCTAAGTATCTTTGTGCGTTAGTTCAAATATAAAGAAACACGTTAATAGATGGCAAATCATATAAAAGGTCAAGAAGAGATATTGCAAAAGCTGCATATTAGTCAGTTAAATCCGATGCAAGAGGAAGCGATTGCAACGATTAAGAAAAATACAAATACGATTCTTTTATCTCCAACAGGAACAGGGAAAACACTTGCTTTTGCTTTACCGCTGTTGTCATTTTTAGATCCGAATATACAAGAAATACAGGCTTTAATTTTAGTACCTTCAAGGGAATTAGCCATTCAAATAGAACAAGTTATTCGTTCTATGGGATCTGGTTATAAGGTAAACGCAGTTTATGGAGGCAGACCAATGTCTAAGGATAAAATAGAATTAAAACACGTACCAGCAATTCTAATAGGAACTCCTGGTAGGATTTCAGATCATTTTGCAAATGAACGTTTTTCTAAGGATTATATTAAAACATTAATTTTAGATGAGTTTGATAAATCTTTAGAAGTTGGTTTTGAATATGAAATGAGAGGTGTAATCAATCAATTAATATCTTTAAATAAAAGGATATTAACATCTGCAACACAGGGAGTTGAAATTCCTGATTTCGTAAGATTAGACAAGCCAAATACTGTAAACTATTTAAAGGCTACAACTTCTAAATTAGAAATAAAAACGGTCTTGTCTCCTTCAAAAAACAAGCAAAACACATTATTGCACTTATTAAATTTTTTAGGAAACCAACAAGGAATTATTTTTTGTAATTTAAAAGATAGTATAAACAATCTAAGTAGTTTTTTAGAAAGCAAAAATATTAAGCATGGATGCTTTAGTGGCGGAATGGAACAAAAAGACAGAGAACGTTCTTTAATAAAATTCAGAAATGGTACCAACCAACTTTTAATTGCTACAGATTTGGCAGCAAGAGGGATTGATGTTCCAGAAATGAAATATATAATTCATTATGAATTACCAAGAGAGGTAGAGGAGTTTACGCATAGAAATGGGCGAACGGCCAGAGTTTCGGCAAAAGGAACTGCATATGTTTTAAAATGGAAAGAAGAACGTTTACCAGATTTTATTAAGCATGCAGATTTAGAGAACATTTCTAAGCAAGCAGAAAGAAAACCGGTTTTTTGGGAAACATTATTTATTTCTGGAGGGAGAAAAGATAAAATATCTAAAGGTGATGTTGCTGGTTTATTTATAAAACAAGGAAAGTTAACAAAAGATCAATTAGGAGATATAGAGTTAAAACAAGATTGTGCTTTTGTTGCTGTTCCCGCAACTTTAGCTGCTGATCTTGCAGAAAAATTGAATAATTCTCGTTTAAAAAAGAAAAAAGTTAGAATTTACGGAGTCTAAAAGCCTTGTTTTTAGAGAGAAAGGTAACATTTTTTAATATTTTTAGAAATTTATAGTTGTTATTTCATTTAAAGATTATAATTTTGCAGAATAATATTACAAATTAAATTATAATCTGTCTCTTATACACATCTCCGAGCCCACGAGACCTCTCTACATCTCG
>CAJXTJ010000111.1 GCA_913061165.1 uncultured Polaribacter sp. | reverse complement strand
TCTCGTGGGCTCGGAGATGTGTATAAGAGACAGGCTAATCTCTTCGCTTCAGAAGCCAACTCACTACTTGTAATTATAATATAATTAAGATCTCTTAATGCATGCAGATTTTGATTTGCAATTTTTGCGTTTTCTATAGTTTCTGGAATATAAAAATCGGACTCATTTAAAACCACATACTCCTTTAAAAGCGCACCATTATCTCTAAATATAAAGTTAGAATCCGTTGCTTCATTGGAAATAGCGCTAGGTAATAAAAAATTTGAAACATCCCAAACTTGAAAAATGTTAGTTGCATTTTTAATTTGATACGCTACCGCACCAATTGCATTAGATTGCTCGAAACTTCTAAAAGAAAACTGGGTAGCATCTGCCTTTAATTCCTTTTTACCTACAATTTCAATAAAATCTAAATAGGCATTTGCCGAAGGATTTCCATTATTGTTGTAATTAATTTCGATTTTTATAAAATCTGAAGAATTCTCTACACGACCAGTTTTTTCAGAATGGCGGGCTTTATTATCAGGATTTGCCACAGAGAAGTTGAGTGTTGGATAGGTTAAACCATTTACCTTTACCTCCATTGATGATTTATTTATAGAAGTACTTACAGCTCTAATCTTAACAGATACAGCAGTGTTTTCTAAAGCATTTGAAAAGGGAATTGTAAACGTTTGGGTATTCTCTATACTAAAATCGTCATAAAAAAACCATTGTGTACCTGCAGCTATTAAATTTATTTCATCCTTTTCATAAAATGTAAAATCATCAAAAGAAGTAATTACGATACTTGCTGGGTTTGTATTCGTCGGCTTTTTAGCAATTCTTTTCCCGTTACTACTTCCAACAGTTATAAAATAGTAGGCCTTATCCGAGTATATATTTTGACGGTGATTTGCTGTTTTCGAAGCAGTATTTATTACCCAATCGTGTGGTCCTTTGGCATAAAACAGAATAAAATCATTTGCATCAAAAGAACCGTCCTCTTCACCTTCTATATAAATCGCATTTTCTTGCAGGTCTTCGTTTCTAGGAACGCTATTTAAGACCGGTAATAAAGCACCTCCATTTCCAAAAATTTGAATATTCTTTGGATTTAATCCGTTTGTACTAATACCAATTTTTTGTAATAGGTTTTTATCAATTTTAAAAACACCCGAAGTATCTATTGAGAACTTATACCAATCTCCTACAGCTAATACAGAATTATTTACCTGTGAAGTTGCATGTTGAGTTAAAAGTAGTATTATAATAAGTAAAAAATATCTTTTCATAAATAGTATTCAAATAACGCAAATTTGTAGCAGATATTTTAATCAGCCACAAAGATAAGTTATACTAAATCTAAAAACCATACGTTTAATAAAAAGTGAATAAAAAAAGGAGGAGTTAAATTCTAAATTTTTCTTGCAATAAATTATATTTATTGTAAATTGCCTAACGAATAAAAACAAAAAAAATTTCTCTTCGGAAATGAAAAAAATATTAAATATATCTATCCTTACAATAACAACTATTCTTTTTATAAGTTGTAGCAGCAATAAGTCAAATAACACCTCTCGATTAACAGGTTTATCATTTAACGATCCTAAAAATGGAAATTACATAAAAAACAGTTCTTTTGAAAATAAAGATGCCCCTTTAGGGATGGTACTTGTTGAAGGTGGCTCTTTTACAATGGGTCAAGTGCAAGATGATGTAATGTTTGATTGGAATACAACCCCTAAAAAAATGCATGTTCGTCCATTTTTCATGGATGAAACAGAAGTTACTAATTCTGAATATTTCTTATATGTGCAATATACGAAAGATGTGTTTTCTCCTTCAGAGGAAAAATACAAACATATTTACAACTCTGTTTTACCAGACACTTTAGTTTGGAGAAAAAGCTTAGGAAATACAGATATTTTAACTCAAAATTATTTTCGTCACCCAGCCTATGCAGAATACCCGGTAGTTGGTGTTACTTGGTTACAGGCAAACGAGTACTGCAAATGGAGAACAAACGTTGTAAACTTAAAGAAATTAATAGATAAAGGATTTATTAAAAATATTTTTGAATCTGATTCTACAAGAAACTTTTTTGATACAGATAGATTTTTAAGTGATTCTGAAGGACTTTTTGAAGGAGACACTACCATCTATAAAAGAGGGGTAAATACGAGAAGAGCAAGAGGACAAGCAAGGCCAGCAAGAAATGCTTTTCAAGGAAGAAAAATAACACAAGCAGATGGTATTTTGCAACAAAAATATAGACTTCCTACAGAAGCTGAATGGGAATTTGCAGCAAAAGCAGTTGCTGAAAACAGAGAGTATAATAATATTAGAGGTAGAAAAAAATATGCTTGGAATGGAAAATACACGAGATCTAAAGACAAAAGATATCGAGGAGATCAATTAGCAAATTTCAAACAAGGAAAAGGTTCATATAGTGGCTTATCAGGTTGGAGTTCTGATGGTTCAGATATTCCTATTGAAATAAAATCGTACCCACCAAATGCTTTTGGCTTGTATGATATGTCTGGAAATGTTGCAGAATGGGTAGCAGATATTTATAGACCCATTATTGATAATGAAGCAAATGACTTTAATTATTTTAGAGGAAACATTTTTACAAAAAAATTAATTAATAAAGAAGGTAAAGTTGTTATTGTAGGTGACGATGTAGCGGTAGAATATGATACATTACCAAATGGAAGCATTCACCCAAAGCAACTTCCTGGAGCTATTAAATACATTCCAATCACAAAAAATGATGCTACTTTTAGAACAAATTTTTCTAAATCTGACAATGTAAATATTTCTGATGGAGATTTAAATTCGTCAAGATTCTACGAAGATGACCAAGATAGATTTGCATCTAGACCTAGTATGTATAATTCACCAAAAAATCCAATTAGAACTATAGACGCTACTACTGGTACCGAGGTAATTAACGTAGATGCTAAAAAACGTAGTACTTTAATTAGTGATCAAACAAGAGTTTACAAAGGTGGGTCTTGGGCGGATAGAGAGTATTGGTTAGATCCTGCACAAAGAAGGTATTTACCAGAATATATGGCAACTAATTTCATTGGTTTTAGATGTGTTACAGATAAGCTAGGCCCTATGGCACCCAGAAAAAAGACAAATGCTGTTCGTAGTAGATAATTTATATTTTAAAAAAAAATTAATCCTCATTGTTACCGAGCAATGAGGATTTTTTTTATCTTTAAACAATGGAAATAAAAGAAATTTATAAGCTGTATTCAAAATATTTTCTAGTTGATACAGATACCAGGAATATTAGAGAACATTCCTTATTTTTTGCTTTAAAAGGTGAAAAATTTAACGGGAATAAATTTGCCCATACTGCTCTAGACCAAGGCGCTGCATTTGCAATTATTGATGAAATTAAATTTAAAATAAGTGACAAAACTATTGTAGTAGATAATGTTTTAGAAACGCTGCAACAACTAGCCAATTATCATCGATTACAATTAAGAATACCCATTATTGCACTAACCGGTAGTAATGGAAAAACAACTACCAAAGAATTAATAAACACGGTACTCTCAGAAAAATATACTACTACCGCTACTTTAGGAAATCTAAACAACCATATTGGTGTGCCTTTAACTTTGCTATCTATGACGCCAAATACTGAAATTGGTATTGTAGAAATGGGTGCCAATCATCAAAAAGAAATTGAGTTTTTATGTACTATTGTAGCACCCGATTTTGGTTATATTACAAATTTTGGAAAAGCACACTTAGAGGGTTTTGGAGGAGTTGAAGGCGTAATTAAAGGAAAGAGTGAATTGTATGCCTATTTACAGGAACATCATAAAATTGCCTTTATAGACCCTAAAGATCTTATTCAAGTTGAAAAAACGAAACACCTTAAAACGATTTGTTTTCCTGAGCATCTTAAATTTATAGGAGCAGATCCATTTGTGAAAATAGTATCTGAAAATGGTGAAATTGATAGTAATCTCATAGGAGCCTATAATTATACAAATATTTTAGCCGCCATAACTATTGGTATTCATTTTAAATTAAAAGACACGGAAATTAAGAAAGCTATTGAAAATTATATACCAACAAATAACCGCTCGCAAATCATTGAAAAAGAAAGCAATCATATTATTTTAGACGCTTACAACGCCAACCCTTCGAGTATGCACGTTGCTTTAGATAATTTCTCAAAGCTTAAAAAAGCATCAAAAGTTGTTATTTTAGGAGATATGTTTGAGTTAGGAAAGCAGAGTGCTGCAGAACATCAAGCAATTGTAAATATAGCAGATGCCTTCTGCTTTTCGCAGACACTATACGTTGGCGAACACTTCTGTAAAGCGAGTACCAAAAATAAACAATTTAAAAATTTTGAAGCCTTAAAGGCATACATTACCAACAATCCTTTAATACAGGAGTCTATTTTAATTAAAGGTTCTAGAGGTATGCAATTAGAGAGGTTACTTGAATTTATAAATTGAACATTCGTATGTTTTCTATAGAACTTCTTGTTTCTTATAACGCTTTTATCTTTCCCTGTTTAACTACTATTTAAACAATATTTTTCTTATGATATGCCAACAAATCATCAATTGGTCTTTGAATAACACCTGTAATTGTTAAGTTATTTTTAGCTGCCACTTTTTCTAAAATATCTTTAAAATAGTGTGCTATTGAGCCAATAAAATAGATTTTTGAATTACTATCTACGTTATATGGTAAAACACGACATTTAAAGAACTCTTGAAAACCTTTCTTAATTAACCTTTTGATGTACTTTTCATCTTTAAATTCGAACATAAATTTTGCAAATGACGCCAAATACATATTCGGATTTACTTCTTTGTAAATATTCTTTTTAATATGATCTGCATCTAAGTTAAATTCTTTTTCAAACTCTAAACAAATGTTTTTTGGCATTTTTTTATAAAAATAATCTATAATTAATTTTTTTCCAAAATAATTACCACTAGCCTCATCCATTAGAATATATCCTAAAGAAGGCGCTAACATTTCTAAATTTTCTCCATCAAAATAACAACTATTAGATCCCGTTCCTAAAATACAAACTACCGCCGGGTCTTTTCCAGTAGCGGCATATACCGCAGCCAACATGTCTTCTGCAATATAGATTACGGCGTTTACAAAGATGGTTTCTAAGATCTCTTTTAAAATTGCTACTGGTCCTGGAGTTCCGCAACCAGCGCCATAAAAATGAATTTCAGTTACCTCATCTTTAATGTTCATTAACTGAAACATATTAATAATCCGATTCTGTAGCTCCTCTTCTCTTACCACTGCAGGATTTAAACCCAAAGTTCGAACTCTAAACACTTCTTCTTTCTCACTGTTAATAGCAATCCAGTCTGCCTTTGTAGAACCTCCGTCAGCAATTAAAATCATATTCTTATTAATTTTTTTTCGAAGATATAACAACTTACGATAATGGACAATAAACCACCAAACTTCAATCGTTTTCGTTCATTAAAATTCTTTAAAAAGAAGTGTTTTTCATAGAAAACATTGAAAAGAAATACACAAAGACCATTTTAAGAAGTATACATGTCTTCATAATACTTTGCGTACACACCCGAAGTTACATTTTCTAACCATTCTTTATTATCTAGGTACCAAGTAACCGTTTTTTCAATTCCTTCTTCAAATTGTAACGATGGTTCCCAACCTAATTCATCCTTTAATTTTGTAGCATCTATTGCATAGCGAGCATCATGCCCCGCCCTGTCTACTACAAAGGTTATTAGTTTTTCTGATGTACCTGTTACTCTGCCTATATGTTTATCTACCACACTTATAAGCAGTTTAATTAAATCGATGTTCTTCCATTCATTGAATCCGCCAATATTATAAGTTTGTCCTAATTTTCCATCATGAAAAATAACATCAATAGCTCTTGCATGGTCATTTACAAACAACCAATCTCTAATATTTTCCCCTTTTCCATAGACAGGAAGTGGCTTGTTATTTATAATGTTATTAATAAATAACGGAATTAATTTCTCTGGAAACTGATACGCACCATAATTATTTGAACAATTAGATATTACTGTAGGCATACCATAGGTGTCTGCAAAAGCTCTTACAAAATGATCTGAAGAAGCTTTGGATGCCGAATAAGGCGAATGAGGAGCATAGGCTGTTTCTTCTGTAAAAAAGCCTTCTTGACCCAATGAGCCATACACTTCGTCTGTTGAAACATGATAAAACAACTTATTTGTAAAGTCAGTACCCCAGTATCCTTTTGCCGCTTGTAATAAACTAAGTGTTCCCATTACATTGGTCTGTGCAAAAGAAAACGGATCTTCTATAGAACGGTCTACGTGCGATTCTGCCGCTAAATGAATAACGGAATCAATCTTATAATCTACAAAAACCTTTTTCACATTTTCAATATCACAAATATCACATTTTATAAATGTATAGTTTTCTTTAGCTTCAATAT
>CAJXTJ010000110.1 GCA_913061165.1 uncultured Polaribacter sp. | reverse complement strand
GATCTACACGTAAGGAGTCGTCGGCAGCGTCAGATGTGTATAAGAGACAGTTAGTATGGTTTTTATGAGGTAGTAAATTTCTCTTTTAAAGAATAATTAAAATGCTATAAAAAAATAGTAGATGTCTTTTATTTGAAAAAGATATTCTAAACAATTAAAAAAATATGATTAAAGAAGTTTTCCTTACCCCATTTCAAAAATTTATTAAAATCGAAGGGCTTAGCGGTATTTTATTACTGCTTACTACCATAGTGGCTTTAATATGGGCAAATTCGCCTTTAGGAGATGTGTACAAAGAGTTATGGCAATACGATATTGGGATTGTTACGGAAACCTTTGAATTTAAAAAACCATTGATTCTTTGGATTAATGATGGTTTAATGGCTGTTTTCTTTTTTCTTATCGGGTTAGAAATTAAACGGGAATTTATGATTGGAGAGCTTAATTCTATGAAGAAAATAGCTTTTCCTTTGGTAGGCGCCCTGGGAGGGATGCTGGTTCCCGTAGCTATATTTCTAGTACTCAATCAAAATCCTGAAACGCTAAAAGCTTGGGGGGTCCCTATGGCCACTGATATTGCTTTTTCTTTGGCGGTTCTAAACACTCTTGGAAAACGGGTGCCACTAAGCCTTAAAATATTTTTAACGGCTTTTGCCATCGTGGATGATATTGGCGCAGTGTTAGTGATTGCTATTTTTTATAGTGGTTCTATTAATCTTACACTATTATTAATTGCACTTGCGATGCTCGGAGTTTTATATGTCTTATCATTTAAAGGGTTTTATTCACGATTTGTTCTTTTCTTCTTCGGAATCATAATTTGGGTTTTGTTCTTAAAATCTGGAATACACCCAACTGTTGCAGGAATTTTATTGGCGTTTTCAGTTCCAATAAGGCAAAAAATAGATACTTCCAAGTTCTTGACACAATTAGAATTAGTCTACAATAACATTAAAAACGCTAGTATATTAAACAAACCTATTCTTTCAAGAGAGCAAATCGGACATATTGATGATCTGGATGATTGGTCTTCAAAATTCCAGTCGCCTTTGCAGCATTTAGAGCACAACTTACACGGTTGGGTAGCATACTTTATTATCCCCATTTTTGCACTTGCCAATGCGGGTGTGCTTATAGATGGCGAGGCATATTTAGATTATGCTTTAGTCACTAATATTATAATTTGTTTGGTAATAGGTAAAGCTTTTGGTATTACCTCAATCGTAATGCTTGCTAAAAAAATAAAATTAATTGAAGTGCCTGCCGATATAAATTTCAAACAAATTTTAGGGGTTTCTTTTTTAGCTGGAATAGGATTCACAATGGCCATCTTTATAGCCAGTTTAGCATTTGCATCAAGCCCAGAATACATAGATTCCGCTAAAATAGGAATTTTGATAGGTTCGTGTATTTCAGCGGTAATTGGTTATCTTGTCTTGAGGTTTAATGAAAATGAAAAAGAAATAGATTAAGCTTTAAAAGATGTTTAATTTCTGATGGAAGAACTTTTTAACACATATAAAAACCAAATAATTTGGGTGATAAGTGTAATACTTATTGTCATTATACTTCGTGGCCTTACCAATCTACTTTATAAGTGGGCATTACAGAAGAAAAAGAAGAAAATGTTTTTAAGAGAGACCTCAAATACATTGAATTTGCTCAAGAGGGTTTTAAAAGCTTTATGGCTTGTTTTAGGGCTTATAGCATTAAGCTTTGTTTTAGTAGACAGGAAGAAAGATGAAATTATTATACGCAACTTTGAAATCGTTCTTTACCTCGGTGCAGTTACAATAGGTGTCATCGTTGTTGCCGCAAGTATAAATATTTGGTTTAAAAGAAGTGTAGCACGTAAAATTGCCAATAATGAAGACCCAACAGCATATAAGTACTTAAGGTATGTTGCTGTCTTTGGAGTTTACTTTCTAGGCATTGTACTTGCCTTACTCGTTTTTCCATCTATGCAAGGCATCGCCCAAACAGCACTAGGTGGCGCAGGTGTTATAGCAATCATTGCAGGTATTGCATCGCAGGAAGCCTTAGCAAATATTATAGGCGGTTTTTTCATTATAATTTTTAAACCTTTTAAAATAGGCCATCTTATTAAAGTGACGGATACTATGGTGGGTAGGGTTGTTGATATAACATTGCGACATACGGTAATTCGTAATTTTGAGAATAAAATGATAGTGATCCCAAATTCAATTATCAATAAAGAAAAATTGATCAATTATGATTTAGGTGAATTAAAATGTTGCGAACGTATAGAAATAGGAATTTCTTATGATAGTGATGTAGAACTTGCCAAAAAAATTATGAAGGAAGAATGTGAAAAACATCCACTTATATTGGATAATCGCACAGAAGAGGAAATCGCAGAAGGCAAACCAATAGTGAAAACAGCACTTATTAATTTAAATGATTATTCTATAACCATAAGAGCTTGGACCTGGGAGAGAAACTATAATGATAGTTTTCAACTTAAAATTGATGTGTTGGATAGTATTAAAAAACGGTTTGATAGCGAAGGAATAGAGATTCCATTCCCATATAGAACCATAGTGATGAAAAAGGAAAACTAACTAACCAAAAACAAATAACAATGAAAACCATAATCATACCCGTTGATTTTTCAAAACAATCTGAATTTGCCTTACAATCTGGTGCCATTCTAGCTAAAAAACACAATGCAAAGCTTTATGTACTCCATATGTTAGAGCTTTCCGATTCGATTATTTCACAATCTGATACAGAAAATAAGAATTCAATGTTATTTTTATTAGCATTGGCAAAAAAGAAATTTGAACCATTTTTGGAGAAAGACTATCTTGAAGGTGTGGACTTTGAAGTTATGATAAAAAAATACAAAGTGTATAATGAAGTTGATATCGTATCTAAGGAAGTTAATGCCGATTTGATTATTATGGGATCTAAAGGCCTTACAGTACAAGATGGGATATTTGCTGGATCAAATGCTGAGAAAATGGTGCGAAATAGCAGTACTCCCGTGTTGATAGTTAAAACAGAGCCTAAAAACTTTGATTTGAAAAATGTGGTATATGCTACAAGTTTGGAACCAGAAAGCATATCTGCCTATAAAAAAGCCGTTGATTTATTTTCATCTTTAGGAAGTAAACTTCACCCTGTGTATGTTAATAGACCAAACAATGGTTTTTTAAGTTCAAGAGAGTTTAATGAAAAAGTTAAAGCGTTTGCTTCTGTAGGTGGAGCAACTAAGGTAGAGTTTATTGCTGGACATACAGTTGAAGATGGATTGATTCAATATGCAGAAGAAACCAACGCAGATCTCATTGCTGTAAGCACCCATGCAAGAAAAGGACTAAACCATTTTTTAAAAGGAAGTATTTCTGAAGATCTTGCAAACCACTCCAAGTTGCCTATAATGACTTTTAAGCTATAATTTTCGTGATATTTAATTCTTTAAAATAAGGTTAATTCATATAATATTTCCAAAGTCAGGCCTTTATTTTAATAAGATGTAACCACCCATATTAGTTAAACAAATCTTGCTAAAATAGTAGGGATTCATTAGAAGACCAATTAGAAAAAATTACATTAAACCTTTTTAGTACCGGTACTTAATCTCCCTGACTGGGTAATTTTGCCCCAGTTACTTATTCTACTAATACTTTCGATAAAACAATTCAAACCCTTGTAAAACAAGGGTTTGTTCGTGTTTTTTAATTCGTCGAACACTGAATGGCATACCCGGTGGCATATACATTGCTTACTATATAGTAAACATTATAAATGTGCTATGAAATTAGATGCAATTAATATACGTCCCACTTGTATTTATAACAAAATATGGTCCCTATTAACTGCTCAACAAAACCAAGTATGGTCTTGTAGTAAATACGATGAATTTGCGCTCAAAACAAAACTTGAGCTATAGATTTAATTTTAAATAAAAACAGCCTAAAGTGGCAATAAATAACCCTTAAATACAAATAAAATGATTTTTAACGATCTAGTGACTTTACTTACAGGAAACAAACTGAAAAATAAATTAAAATTTAGCTCCGTACGCACGAGCCCTTATAGGTTTGCAAGCAGAAGGAATTTAAGAAATAGAGGTTTAATTAATAACCCTTTTTAAAACAGTGCTTTCAATTTTGAATGAATAAGGTGAAAAGTTCCCGTAAAAAAAAACGAGAAGTGTCATAAATCTATTTTTAAAATAATCGCAGTTAAAAAAACCCGCCATAACGGTTTATTTATAGGTATGGCAGCATTATCAGCACCATTGATTATAAGTGAAATAAAGCAATTTTAAAAGATATAGTAATGAGGTATGGAAGTTTAATATTAGAAAAAAAAGAATATGTGTATTTAAAACGAATACTCAATATTTCAGGATATGCCGAAGATTTTCAAACACAAAAGTCATTGCAAAGATTGAGTGATGAATTAAAGAATGCTCAAATAGTTGATGAAGCCGATATCCCAGAAGATGTAATACGTTTCAATAGTAAAATTATGGTGTATTCTGAAAACGGTTGGGAGAAAACCATTCAATTGGTTATCCCATCTGAGAAAGACAACAAGGAGGATAAAATTTCCATTCTTACATCTATGGGCGCTGCGCTTATTGGTTATTCAGAAGGAGATGTCATTGAATGGGATTTTCCTTCAGGGAGACAACAAATAAAAATTGTAACAGTACTACAAAGTACTAAACAAAAAAGACCAAGCGAAACAGTGTGAAGTCCTTTCCGGTTTATTATTAGTAGAATTTAGACAAGAAAAATTAGAACATACAATAAGCTATGTAAGTACTAACAGAGATAAAACCTTGCGGTAATGAAAAAGATATTAATTCCTATAGACTTTAAATCCAAAAATTATGATGCTATTGATTATGCTATTAATTTTTTTATAAAAGAGCCTTGTCATTTCTATTTTTTTAATGCATTTACGTATGATGTTGAAGGGCTGAATACTGTAGACTTGATACAGCCAGATGGGGAGTGGTTTAACAAACCAGAAAACGATTCTGAAAAAAAATTAGGGGAGATTATCCAAAAATTTACTTCCAACAATTCTGATAAGAAACATCTTTTTAACGCTGTATCTAGACCAGCAAATCTAATTGAAGGAATGAAAGAAGTAATTCAAGAAATTGAAATTGATTTGGTGATTCTCCCAGGCAAAAAAGAAATTAATGATGCAACAGAAAAATACAGTAAAAACACCAAACGCATTATAGAAAATATAAGAGAATGTCCTGTAATGATAATTCCAGTTTCGGCAACAGTAAGTAAAAATCCACAATTCGTATTAGTTTCAAATTTCAAGGAAAAACTGCACAGCGACGATCTTCAAAGTTGGTATGAATTGGTTAAAGTAGCAAGAGGAACCATTAAAATAGTTACACTTGCTAACAAGGATAGCATGAGTCAGCAACAAAAAGAAAATCAAAACCAAGTTCGGTTTCAAATTGAAATGCATTCACAACACCCAATTACAATCGAATATGTAGAAACAGTAAGGAATTTGAAAGATTTTGCCAATTATCATTCAGATTATATCATTTGTTTGATGGACAAAAAACCAGACTTGTGGAGAATTTGCGGTTTAACGCATTCTCAAATTACTAATTTAGGTCCTTTACAAAGCACTCCGCTAATCGCACTTCATAGTTAGCTTAAAATGAGTATATTTAGTATAAGCATAATTCCTCAGTCAAATTAAAATTCATGAAGCAAGGGGTAGTTTACAAACTGTACTCCGATAATTTTGGAGGAATAAAATGAAAGAAATACGCAAAGTTCGGCTGGTTTCAAACTATAAGAATTAAAATTAAGTCATTTATTTCTTGATTCTATTATATAAATTATCTGCTTAACTTCATTTTATTAAACTGTTTAATACTTATAAAACTTGAATTATAATAACATGGAAAAAGAACAAGAACTCATTATAGATTGGATCAGTATGCCCACCTATAACACTATTATGTGTGTAGCAGTAGGAGCAGCGCTCTGCTCACTTGCTGTTATGGGTAAAAACATGATACAGAAAAAGGAAGTGGAACCTGTAGGATGGTCACTTAATTTGGGGGTTTTAGGAATAATATTATTTCTTACAGGCCTCCATATGACGCTTACATGGCCATTAGCAAAATATTTCCCGTTCGATAACATAGTTTTTGGAGAACCATCTTTGGCTTTCGGTACCATTTTACTGGCTTTCTCAGTATATTTCTGGAAGAAGTCTAAAATGTTGAGTGAAACTGAAAATGCACTTATACCCATTGGCAAAATAGGAAAACAATTTAAATTTTTCTTTTATGGTTTTGGTCTTGCCTTAATTGCCATAGGTATAGCTGGAGTGACCTATCAACTCTTTGCTGCACCGCCAGAAGAACCTATAAGTGGTCAATTTGCTGACTATCCTCTAGTAGAGGCAATTTTTATATCAGGATTGTGGGCGCTTACTGGAGTAGCATCTTTGTTGATGCCAGCAGTATTTAAATATTTTTCTGAAGGAAAAACAACGCTTACTCCCACCTTAAAAACCTCTTATGTATTAACGTACGGACTCGGAATAATTTTTTTACTCTTTGGTGCCTGTCTCTTATACACATCTGACGCTGCCGACGACTCCTTACGTGTAG
>CAJXTJ010000109.1 GCA_913061165.1 uncultured Polaribacter sp. | reverse complement strand
CGAGATGTAGAGAGGTCTCGTGGGCTCGGAGATGTGTATAAGAGACAGGTATGGGGTTTAGGTACAGAAGTCGTAGTTAAGTTACTCCTTGTTTTTAAGGTTGTAAAATTGCCGAATATTCAAAAAAGTAATGTAAATACAGTATCTTTTAAAAAATTATTGAAAAACCCTTATATAGATTATGAATTGTGTAAGAAAATTTTCAACTATAAAGATGAGGTTGCCGAGCTGCAGGATATTTCAGAATTAAAAAATATCATTGGTTTTCCTATAGACTTGTATGACAGAATAGTCTTATATTTGGTGGCTGAATAAATAACTCAAATTCGCATCAAATGAGTAGTATGTATTTTACTGAGGAGCATGAAGCTTTTCGTGCTAGTTTTAAAGATTTTTTACAAAAAGAAGTAGTTCCATTTATTGATAAATGGGAAAAAACAGGTACTATTGAAAAATTTATTTGGAAGAAGTTTGGTGAAATGGGCTATTTTGGACTTTGTACCCCAGAGGAATACGGGGGTTTAGATTTAGACTTATTTTATACAGTGATTTTTCTAGAGGAATTACAAAAAATAAATTCTGGAGGATTCGCTGCGGCAATATGGGCACATGAATTTCTTGCAATGACCCATTTAAATAAAGAAGGAACTGAATTTATCAAACAAAAGTATCTTATACCAAGTGTAGCAGGAGAAAAAGTTGGTTGTTTATGTGTTACAGAGCCTTTTGGTGGAAGTGATGTTGCAGGGATGCGATCTACAGCAATTAAAAAAGGAGATAAATATATTTTAAACGGTTCTAAAACTTTTATAACAAACGGCGTTTATTCAGATTACTTAATTGTTGCTGCAAAGACAGATCCTTCAGATAAGTATAAAGGTATTAGTATTTTTGTTGTTGATAGAGAGGCTACCGGTATTACTGCAACCAAACTAGATAAACTAGGTTGGAGGGCTTCTGATACTGCAGAACTAGCATTTGACAATGTAGAAATTCCTGTAGAAAACTTAATGGGAGAAGAAGGAAAAGGGTTTCCTTATATAATGCAGCATTTTGCTTTAGAGCGCTTAATAATGGGTGTTAATGCGCATGCAAGAGCCGATTTTGCCTTAGATTATGTTATTAATTATATGCAAGAAAGAGTTGCTTTTGGTAAATCTTTAGATAAATTCCAAGCTTTAAGGCATAAAATTGCTGAAATGGCTAGTAAAGTGGATATGTGTAGAGAGTACAATTATTCAATTACTAAAAGATTAGACCAGGGTGCTTATGTTGTAAAAGAGGCAAGTATGTCTAAATTATTGTCAACAAAAATGGCAGATGAAGTTATTTATGATGCACTCCAGATGTTAGGGGGGTATGGCTATATGGAGGAATATCCTTTAGCGCGTTTATCAAGAGATAGCAGGTTGGGTCCAATTGGTGGTGGAACTTCAGAAATTTTAAAAGAGATCATCGCAAAAATAGTAATTGATAATAAAGAGTATAAGCCAGCAACTTAGCCCTTTAACTTTTTTGCATCCTTGTAAACTAAAAACTAAAAATTAATTGCTATTTCATAATTTGTAATTACATTTGCAGTCCAAAAAATAAACCAATAGTTTAATTACTATTCAAAATATAAAGATACTATGAAGGGAGGTGCCAACTTATGTTAATTATACCAATTAAAGAAGGAGAGAATATCGATAGAGCTTTAAAGCGTTACAAAAGAAAATTTGATCGTACAAAAACGATGAAAAACTTACGTGCTAGAAAGAACTTCACCAAACCTTCAGTAGCAAATAGAGCGCAAAGAATTAAAGCTTCTTACGTACAAGGCTTAAGAACCAAGGAAGAAATAGGTTAGAAATAACGTATATTCTAGAATATAAATCTCGCAACACTAATTAGTGTTGCGAGATTTTTTTTGCATTTAATTTTAGTAACTTTGATAGAAACATTTAAATAGTATTGATGGCTAATAATTACATAACACCTTTTTTAGAGTATCTTTTGTTAGAGAAAGGGTATTCTAGTCATACTATTACGGCTTATAAAACAGATCTTATAGCTTTTAAGGATTTTTGCGAAGTAGTTTATGAGCAAGATAGCTTGGTAGGTATAAACTACGCGCAGGTAAGAAGTTGGGTAGTTAGCTTGGTAGATGCAGATATTTCTAATAATACTGTAAACAGGAAGGTTAGTTCATTAAAGTCTTTTTATAAGTTTCTTCAAAAAACAGGACAAATAGAAATAAATCCACTTGCCAAGCACAAAGCGTTAAAAGTACCAAAGAAAGTGCAAGTACCTTTTACATCTAAAGAAATTAATCAAGTTATTTTAAATATTAATAAAAATAAAGATTTTGACTCCATTAGAAATAAGTTATTAGTAGAATTATTATATTCAACAGGAATTAGAAGAGCCGAGTTAATAAATATAAAAGAGAGTGATGTGAATAAAGTAAACTCCACTATAAAGGTCTTAGGAAAGCGCAATAAAGAAAGATTTGTTCCAATACTTACATCTGTATTAAGTACCTTAGATGAGTACTTATTGTTAAGAAATAAAAATCAATCTGATTCAGAATTTCTATTAATTACTTCAAAAGGAAATAAAATTTACGAAACGCTTGTTTACAGAATTATAAATTCCTATTTTAGTCAAGTATCTTCAAAGGTGAAAAAGAGCCCACATATTTTAAGGCATTCTTTTGCAACTCATCTTTTAAATGAGGGTGCAGATTTAAATTCAGTTAAAGAATTGCTAGGGCATTCTTCTTTAGCATCTACACAAGTCTATACGCATAATAGTCTTGATGCGATAAAAAAAGTATATAATCAGGCTCACCCTAGAAGCAAAAAAAAATAATTATTTATGAAAGTATTCACACAGTCAGTAAATTTCAATGCAGATAAGCAGTTAATGGAACTTGTAGAGGATAAGGTATCAGCATTGATAAAATTTCATGATAAGATAGTTAATGCAGAAGTTTTTTTAAAAGTTCAAAACACAAGTGATAAAGAAAATAAAATTACAGAAATAAAAATTAATATTCCGGGTAGTGAGCTAATCGTAAAAAGGGAAACAAAAACCTTTGAAGAGGGTGTTAATGCTGCAGTAGACAATCTAAAAAGACAGTTAAAAAGATCTAAAGAAAAGCAGCGAGATTCTGTAATATCATAAAATGATAAAAAAAACAAAAATATTATTATAAAATGTTTTTAAATATAAAAAAACTTTATACATTTGCAGTATGATTTTAAACAAAGAAACCGCGCAAAAAACGGCCGAATTATTATTGCAAATTAATGCAATAAAATTACAACCACAAAAACCTTTTACGTGGGCATCCGGTTGGAAATCCCCAATTTATTGTGATAACCGCATTACCTTATCGTATCCCGTTATTAGAAATTACCTGCGGGAAAATCTAGCAAAACAAGTAGAAATACTTTACGGAAAACCCGATATGATTGCCGGCGTAGCCACAGGGGCTATTGGTATTGGCGCGTTGGTAGCCGATATTTTAGGGCTTCCGTTCTGTTATGTTAGACCCGAAGCGAAAAAACACGGACGTCAAAATAAAATTGAAGGATTTGTTGAAGCCAATCAAAATGTGGTGATTATTGAAGATCTTATCAGTACCGGAAATAGTAGTTTATTAGCAGCAAAAGCCTTGGAAGAAGCAAATTTGAACGTAAAAGGTATGCTGGCTATTTTCACTTATGGTTTCGATGTTTCAGTAGAGAACTTTAAAAAAGCCAATATAGAGCTTCACACGTTGAGTGATTACAACCATTTATTGCAACAAGCTGAAAAGTCGAGTTATATTTCTTCTGAAGAAAAAACATTACTTACCACTTGGCGAAATGATCCTGCCAACTGGAATCCAAAATAAAAACACTGATCAATAAACCACATTAAATTATATAGATGAACTTAACGAGTAAAAAAGTAACTGTTCAAAAATCGGCTAATGATCTTTGCCTTTTTTTAAGTGATGTTAAAAACTTTGAGCAATTAATGCCAGAGAACATCAGTAAATTTGAGGTAATTAAAAAAAATGCTTTTGTATTTGCCCTTAAAGGCATGCCCGAAATCGCGCTGGAAGTTAAAGAAGTAAATCCTCCCAATAGAGTTGTGTTAGGTGCTATTAGCGACAAACTCCCTTTCACTTTAATTGCTAATGTAGAACCGGTAAATGAAACGACTTCGGAAGCTGAGCTTTTATTTGAAGGTGAATTCAATAGTATGATGGCTATGATGATAAAAAAGCCTATTTCTAAATTTCTAGAAACACTCACTACGAATATGGAGAAACTTTAGTACAGCATTTTAATTTCTTTTAATTGAAATTGCTCTATTACTCCTTGTTCATTTTCTATTAAGAGGGCGCCGGAATCCATAACTCCTTTAATAACACCATTAAATTTAATTCCAGAAGGGCGTTCGAAAACTGAAACTACATCTTTTTTAAAAAGAGCTGCTTCATATTCTGTTTTGATGTCCTGAAAAGACACTGAACTGTGATTATGTAATCTTTTCAATAAAGTTTTTATAACGACATTAAAAACTTCAGTTATATTAAATTCTGTGCCCGTAGACAAACGCATGGAAGTTGCCTGCGGAAGGTTTGAAAATTCAATTTCATTAACATTAAGCCCAATTCCTGAAATACAAGAAGTTATTACACTTTTTTGTATGGTATTTTCTATTAAAATACCACAAAGCTTTTTAGAACGTGACAAGATGTCGTTTGGCCATTTTACAGCAATTTTAGGTATTGAAAAATAATTGAGCGCATCTCTAAGAGCAAGTGATGTTAGCATAACCATCAAAAATTGATGCTCTGCAGGCAGCTCATTTATTTGCTTAAACACACTAAAAGTAAGGCTTTCACCCGGTTTTGACTGCCAAGAAGCCTCCCGTTGTCCTCTTCCTACTTGTTGATTTTTTGCCCAGACTACTACTTCATCTTCAAGTACAATTTCCTTACTTAGATTTTTAAGGTAGGTATTGGTAGAGTCAATGGCATTAAGTTTGATTATCTTCACGTATAATAAATTATTACTATATCCTTTATTTAGGGTATCAAGAAACAAAAAAGTAATAACTTTGCGAAAATTAAATTAGATTAATGTCGAAGAAAGAACAAGAAACAGATCAACTTATTACACATATTTTAAAAGGAATTGAAGATGTAAAAGGTCAAGAGATTGAAATACTTGACCTAAGAGAGTTAGAAAACACTGTTTGCGATTATTTTATTATCTGCAGCGGTACCTCAAACACGCAGGTTAACGCTATCGTAAACTCCATTCAAAAAACCGTTAGTAAATCTTTAAAAGAAAAGCCCTGGCATGTAGAAGGTAGCAACAATGCCGAGTGGGTATTAATGGATTTTGTGCATGTGGTTGTACACGTCTTTCAGAAACACATTCGCGAATTTTATGATATTGAAGGATTATGGGGAGACGCCAAATCTGTTAAAATTGAATCAACTTACTAAAGAAATAAAGCCCTATGGCATTAGAAAATAAAAATAAAGGGGATAAGCCCCAAGGCAACAAGCCAGAGAAGAAAAAGCCAAAATTCAGTAATTACTGGATTTACGCAGGTATATTCCTATTGTTTATGGGAATTCAATTTTTTGGTGGCGGTAGCTGGGCTCAACCTGAAAAAACAACAAAATCAAAGTTTGAACAGTTTTTGAGAGATGGTGATGTTGCAAAAGTTAAAATTGTAAACCATAAAGTAGCCAAGGTCTTTTTAACACAAGAAGCTAAAAGCAAAAGTGTTCATTCAAAATCTACAGGCTCTGGCATGTTAGATCCTGGTCCTAATGAACCAAATTATCAATTTGAGTTCGGGGATGAGCAAAATTTTGAAAATGACATCAATCAAATAAAAAAAGAAAATAATCTCGATACGCAGCTAGTTTGGGACACAGAGGAAAACATGTGGGGTGATTTATTAATAACCTTACTGCCATTTGTGGTCATTATAGCAATCTGGATTTTTATAATGAAAAGAATGTCATCAGGTGCCGGTGGAGGTGCAGGAGGTCAAATATTCAATATTGGTAAATCAAAAGCCAAATTATTTGATGAAAAGACAGACGTAAAAACCAGCTTTAAAGATGTTGCTGGACTTGAAGGCGCCAAGGAAGAAGTTCAGGAAATTGTAGATTTCTTGAAAAATCCAGAAAAATATACCGCTTTAGGTGGTAAAATCCCCAAGGGAGCCCTATTAGTTGGCCCTCCTGGTACTGGTAAAACTTTATTAGCAAAAGCTGTAGCTGGAGAAGCAAAAGTTCCTTTCTTTTCTTTATCAGGTTCAGATTTTGTTGAAATGTTTGTCGGTGTGGGAGCTTCACGAGTTCGTGATCTTTTTAAGCAAGCAAAAGAAAAATCACCTGCCATTATATTTATTGATGAAATTGATGCCATTGGGCGTGCTAGAGGAAAAAATAATTTTGGAGGATCAAACGATGAACGTGAAAACACCCTTAACCAGTTATTAACTGAAATGGACGGTTTTGGCACTAACACCAATGTAATTGTGGTAGCTGCAACTAACCGTGCTGATGTTTTGGATAAAGCATTAATGCGTGCTGGACGTTTTGATCGTCAAATTTATGTAGACCTTCCAGATGTTCGTGAACGTAAAGAGATATTTGAAGTTCACCTTCGTCCTTTAAAAATTGATGAAACTTTAAACACAGACTTTTTAGCTA
>CAJXTJ010000108.1 GCA_913061165.1 uncultured Polaribacter sp. | reverse complement strand
TCTACACGTAAGGAGTCGTCGGCAGCGTCAGATGTGTATAAGAGACAGATTTAAGAGTGTTAAATAAAGACTAATGCAAGCATCTTTCTCACACCATAATTAGTTAAAGGTATTATTGAAATAAATATTGGTATGGATTACAAATCTGCATTATCGGTTTTTATATAAATAAATTATAATACTAGTAATTTAAAAGAAAAAAATAATTTAATATGAGAAGTATAGCTAACTAATGCTAGTTTTTAACGAATAGTATTCTGGGTGTATCACCCTAAAAAAAATCAAAAGAACTAAACCAAAGATTTCTTCAAGGCCTCTAACTCTACCCCTAAACCGTTAAACATATGTATAATGCTACTCAACTTTAACTCGTGCTCTTCATATTCTTGTGTGTTAATGCTACAGGTAAACTTCCATAATTCTAGAACTTCAGTAACAGGTACTACATAAGCTTGGTAACTTGAGTTGTCTGGCTTCAATAAAAAAGATTGCTTCTCTTCTATTAAGTTATCCAATCTCTTGTACGTCATTCCATCATCTTTTGTTACTACAATATAAGAGTACCCGCTTTTTGCATTTTTAATATCCTCTACAAATTCTGCAACTACGTAAGAACCATCTTTCATTGGCAACATAGAGTCTCCTTTTATAGGAAACGCTCTGTGTTTTCCAGTAGGTAAAAAAGGGAGCTTTATTTTTTCTAATTGCTCTATGTATTCTGGGTCGTCATATCCTAATAAATAACCTGCAGATGCTTTAGAAGGAATAATTTCAATTAAATTCTCATTGTCATGATCTACCGTGATAGGAAACAATACTCTTTTATTTCCTACTTCAATAAAGGAAACATCTTTTGCTTTTGTTAAATCGTTTTTTATGATAATATCAATTGGAATCCTAAAATATGCAGAAAAATCGATTAAAAAATCGATGGTTGGGGAAGACCGATTCTCTTCATAAGAACTTATTCTTGATCTTGTTACAGATAATTCTTCTGCCAAAGACTCTTGTGTTAACTTCTTTAACCCTCTTAAATGTTTTATATTTTTTGATAAATTATTCATAATGCTACAATATTGAGCAACAAATGTACGAATTTGTAGCTAATTTTGTACTGTGGAAAAAAATATTTTACATCTCGATTTAGATACTTTCTTCGTCTCTTGTGAACGATTGATTGATAGTAGGTTACAAAAAAAACCTTTGTTAGTTGGTGGTACCGGAGACCGAGGTGTTGTTGCAGCTTGTAGTTATGAAACAAGACGATTTGGCGTACATTCTGGCATGGCTATGAAAATTGCCAAAAGACTGTGTCCGGAAGCAATTACCATTAGAGGAGATACGGGTACGTATTCTAGATATTCTGATTTAGTCACAGAAATTATCAAAGAGAAAGTGCCTGTTTTCGAAAAAGCAAGTATTGATGAGTTCTATGCAGATCTTACAGGTATGGATGCTTTTTTTGGAAGCTATAAATATGCTTCTGAATTGCGACAGACCATTATCAAAGAAACAGGATTGCCTATTTCCTTCGGAATGTCGCAAAATAAAATAGTTTCTAAAGTTGCTACTGGCGAAGCAAAACCGAACAATCAATTGTTGATTAACGTTGGTTTTGAAAAGGACTTTTTAGCACCTTTATCTATTCGGAAAATACCTTCTGTTGGAAATAAAACCTATCAAATATTACGGAATCTTGGAGTAGATAAAGTGAAAATAATTCAAGAAATGCCTTTAGAAATGATGGTAAGTGTTTTAGGCGCTAACGGAAAAACGATTTGGAAACGTGCAAATGGTATCGACAATCCGCCAATTATTGCTTTTCATGAGCGCAAATCTTTATCCACAGAAAGAACCTACAACAAAGATACTATTGATATGGTAAAACTAAAAGCAACCCTATTTGCAATGGCAGAAAACTTGGCATATCAACTAAGAAAAGGCAATAAATTAACGGGGGTTTTAAGTGTAAAAATTCGGTATTCAGATTTCAACACATATAGCAAACAGATAAAGATTCCGTATACAAGTGCAGATCATATTATTATTCCTGCAGTATTAGAATTGTTTAAAAAATTATATCAAAGACGTTTACTTATTCGTCTGGTAGGTGTAAAAGTCTCTGATATTGTGAGTGGTAATTATCAAATAAATCTTTTTGATGATACCGAACAAATGCTAGACTTATACAATGCAATGGATACGGTTCGGAGTAAATATGGCGAGTTGAGCATTATGAGAGCATCTGCAATGGGTGCAAAATCCATCGGTCGATTTAGCAATCCGTTTAACGGCGAACCTCCTTTAGTTTTAGCACATAGAAAACAATAGTACATGTATCTAAATTGTCATTCTTATTACTCCTTGCGCTTCGGAACCTTTTCTGAAGTGGAACTGCTAGAACTTGCCATAGAGAATAATGTAAATTGTATTGCGCTCACAGACATCAACAATACTTCTGCTTGTATGAATTTTGTGCAACAGGCTAAAAAACAAAATATCAAACCTATTATTGGCGTCGATTTTAGAAATGGAAATACCCAACAGTTTGTAGCACTTGCAAAAAACAATCATGGTTTTAAAAACATCAATCGGTATTTATCTTCTTTTTTAGAATCGAAAACTACCATTCCAGAGAAACCAAAATCTCTAGAAGAGGTGTTTATTATCTATCCTTTTGAAAAAGCTTTAGAGTTGAATCTTACTTCTTTTGCTGAAAATGAATTTATAGGAATTTCTGTTGCTGAAATAAATAAACTCCGGTTTTCCTATTTAAAAAAACATGAAGATAAGTTGGTGATACAACAACAAGTAACCATCCGAAATAAAAAAGACTTTAACGCACACCGACTTTTGCGTGCCATAGACAACAATACCTTATTAAGTAAACTGCCCAAAACAGAAGAGTGCTTAGAGACAGACGTAATGCATAGTGCAGAGGTATTACAGGAGTACTTTAAAGAATTCCCGTTTGTAATTACCAATACAAAAAGACTCTTGCAACAATGTAATATCGACTTCGGATTTGATACTGCCCGCAAAAATCAGAATTTACAAGTGTACCGCCATAGTTTTGACGAAGATTGTAAAATGTTATTACAACTCTGTAATGACAAACTTCATAAACGCTATCCAGTTCCAACAGAGAAAGTACATGCGCGACTTCAAAAAGAATTAAAAGTAATTATAGAATTGAAGTTTGTTTCGTTCTTTTTAATCAATTATGACATTATAAATTACGCGAAAAAAAATAATTTTTTTCATGTAGGTAGAGGAAGTGGAGCCAATAGTATTGTGGCGTATATTATTGGTATTACAGATGTAGATCCTGTTGAATTGGATTTGTATTTCGAGCGATTTATCAATCCGTTTAGAGCTTCTCCTCCAGATTTTGATATTGATTTTTCCTGGAAAGATAGAAATACGGTAACGCAATATATCTTTGATCGTTTTGATAATGTGGCCTTATTGGCTACTTACAATACCTTTAAATACAGAGCTGTTGTTCGAGAATTAGGAAAGGTATTCGGCTTGCCAAAAGAAGAAATTGATAAGTTAAGTAAAAGAGTTGCTGGCCATAAACTAGATGAGATATCTAAACTGGTGTTAAAATATGGCAAACTCATAGAAGGTTTTCCTAATTACGTGAGTGTACATTCTGCTGGAGTTTTAATTTTAGACAAACCCATTCATTATTATTCTGCCACCAGCTTGCCCCCAAAAGGATTTGCGACCGTACAGTTTGATATGAATATTGCTGACGATGTAGGGGTTTTTAAATTCGATATTTTAGGACAACGCGGTTTGGCAAAAATTAAAGATGCGTTGGCAATTATTAAAGAAAATCACCCTAATGCTCCAGAAATAGATATTACAGATATTGAACGTTTTAAGAAAGATGAAAAAATTAATAATTTATTAAAAACAGGTGGCGCAATTGGTGCGTATTATGTAGAGTCTCCAGCCATGAGAGGCTTAATGCAGAAATTACAAACACAAGATTATTTAGGTTTAGTTGCTGCAAGCTCTATTATTAGACCCGGTGTTTCAGGCTCTGGTATGAAAGAAGAGTTTATTAAAAGGCATCGGTTTCCTGAGAAAAGAAAAGAAGCACATCCTATATTATTAGAAATTATGCCAGAAACCTATGGTGTTATGGTATACCAAGAAGATGTAATGAAAGTTGCTAATAAGTTTGCAGACTTAACTCTGGGTGAAGCTGATGTATTGCGAAGGGGTATGAGTGGTAAATACCGTTCCGTGGAAGAGTTTAAAGCTGTTGAAGATAAATTTGTTTCTAATTGCAGAAAAAAAGGATATAAAGATGCTTTGATATTTGAAGTGTGGAATCAGATTAAAAGTTTCGCAGGTTATGCGTTTGCGAAAGGCCATTCGGCTTCCTATGCCGTAGAAAGTTATCAGAGTCTCTTTTTAAAATGCTACTACCCTATTGAATTTATGACGGCTGTTTTAAATAATGGTGGTGGTTTCTATTCCACCGAACATTATATTCATGAAGCTAAAATGTGTGGCGCAATTATAGAACTACCTTGTATTAACCACAGCGATCATGCAAATAAGGTAGAAGGAAAAACGATTTATTTAGGCTTTGGATATCTTAAAAATGTAGAACAATTAACAATGCAGCGTATTTTAACCGAACGCCAATTGTTTGGAGATTATATTTCTTTGGATAATTTCATGGATCGAATTCCCATCTCTATAGAGCAATTATCGGTACTCATTCGTATCAATGCTTTTCGATTTACAAAAATTCCTAAAACAGCACTCCTTTGGAAAGCTACTTTTAAACTAAAAGTAACAAAAACAAAGCAAGTACAAGAACAAGTGAAATTGTTTCATTCGCAACATCAAAATTTTGAAATTCCGCAACTAAATAACCATTGGTTAGAAAATGTATATGATGAAATAGAACTGCTCGGATTTACAGTTAATAATTATTTCTCATTGGTAACAGAACCTTTTTGTCCGCATATAAAAGCGAAAGAAATGCCCCAGTTTACAAATCAGAATGTACTTTTATACGGTCAATTAGTCACAACACGCTTTAACAAAACGGCGCAAGGAAAACTCATGCGGCTTAGTACGTTTATTGATATAGCTGGCAATTATTTTGATGCAGTACATTTTACAGATGTAGTGAGTCTATATCCTATAAATGGTATGGGGATTTACGCCTGCTATGGTAAAATTACCAATCGTTTTGATTTTTGTAGCATGAATGTACTCAAGTCTAAAAAAATGAGTATTGCTGGTGATCCTCGATTTTGATTGAAAATACAGTACACATACTTTCTGCAGTTCGTACCCTTCTTTAAATAGCAAAAGCTCCTATTTCATCTCTAATTATTCAATCCAAAAGACAAAAAAACCTCGTTTATAGAAGCTAACTGTTTCAGTATGAAAGCCCTTAAAAAAATGCTATTTTTTCTAATAAAAATCCTTGCAGATGTTAAAAAACATTCTATATTTGTAGCTCTTTACCACGCGAAAGTAGCTCAGTTGGTAGAGCGTCAGCCTTCCAAGCTGAATGTCGCCAGTTCGAACCTGGTCTTTCGCTCAAAAAGCCTTATTAGAAATAATAAGGCTTTTTTAATGCTTCATTTTTAGCAAATTAAGAAATCAATTCACGATTCAAAAGAACATGTTTTTTAGTTATAAAGCTTTTAATTTATCTCCGAATAACAGCAACAATATAATAGGAACAGCTAATAAACCAACCATAAACGTATTTGCAGAAAATAAAGAAGGGTTTAATAGTAACGTAATTGCAAAGCCGCCAATTGCACCACCTAAATGTGCAGAATGCCCAACATTACCTATTTGCTTTTTCATGCCGTAAATAGAGTATAATAAATAGCCTACTCCAAAAATATAACCCGGAATTGGTATCGGAATAAAAAATAAATACAACTCCATTTCTGGATATAATAAAATGGATGCGTAAATAATACCAGAAACAGCACCAGAAGCACCAACAGCACTATAAAAAGATTCGTTTTTGTGATATTTAAGAGAATACAAACTACCTCCTAATAAGCTTAAAAAGTAAATTATTAGAAAATTAGGAATTCCTAATATGCCAGCAACAATACCTCCAAACAGGTATAAAGCGTACATATTAAATCCTAAATGTGCCCAATCTACATGCAAGAAACCAGAAGTAAGCATTCGTATTTTTTCACCAGATACAATTTTTCCTATTTGAAATTTATATCTATTCAAAAAAGTATAATCATTAAAGCCTTTCATAGAAACCAAAACATTGGCTATTATAATGAATAATACGGCGCTATTTATATTTCCTATCATACCACAAACATAATAAAAAGGGATTACTAAAATCTCTTTTCGTTTTAAATTTATATGCGATATTTGCAGAACTAAAATTCTGTTATGCAATTTATTCTTTTTGCGATTACCTATCCTATTATTTGGATGCTCTCTAGGCTTCCTATGAGAATATTATATATGAAATCTGATTTCTTTTACTTTTTAATTTATTATGTTTTCAGATATCGCAAGCAGGTAGTCTTAGATAATTTAAAACTAGCTTTTCCAGAAAAACCCGAAGTAGAACTTTTACAAATAAGAAAAAAATTCTTTAAACATTTAATGGACCTATTGGTGGAAAGTGTAAAAGCGTTTTCTATTTCTGAAAAAGAAATTCTAAAAAGATATACATACAGCAATCCTGAATTGGTAAATAAATATGCAGCAGAAGGAAGAAGTATTGCTCTAATGGGTGCACATCAATCAAATTGGGAATGGTCTATTAGCTGTCTCTTTATACACATCTGACGCTGCCGACG
>CAJXTJ010000107.1 GCA_913061165.1 uncultured Polaribacter sp. | reverse complement strand
TGTGTATAAGAGACAGTATTAATACCTTTTTTCTTTATTAACAACTTAAGACATTTAAAGGGGCTAGGGATTTATTATTGAAAAACGAAACGAAACGTTCTCTTAACGACTTTAAAAAAAGTAAATAAAAAGACAGATAAATCTATAGAGAATTTAATTTCGATAGAAATAAAAATCATCCAATTAATATTGCATTTAAAGGTTTTAAATGGTGTACTTACTTTAATCGGTTACAAATAAAAGATTAAAGTAATTTTTTTAAAAATTTAGCGGTATAACTCTTTTTATGTTTTGATACTTCTTCAGGAGTTCCTGTAACTAATATTTTGCCTCCTTTTTTTCCGCCCTCCATACCTATGTCAATAACATAATCTGCTAATTTTACAACATCTAAATTATGCTCTATAATTAGCACCGTATTACCTTTGTCTACAAGCTCATTTAAAACATTCATTAATACTCTAATATCTTCAAAATGAAGACCAGTAGTAGGCTCATCAAGAATATAAAAAGTATTTCCTGTATCTCTTTTAGATAATTCTGCGGCCAATTTTATCCTTTGGGCCTCACCACCAGAGAGTGTAGTAGATTGCTGTCCTAGCGTAATGTAGCCTAAGCCAACATCTTTAATAGTTTTTAGTTTTCTATGTATTTTAGGAATCTTAACAAAGAAGTCTGTTGCATCTTCAATAGTCATATTTAAGATATCTGAAATAGATTTTCCTTTATAACGAATTTCTAAAGTCTCTCTATTAAAACGTTTTCCTTGGCAGGTTTCACATTCTACTTGAACGTCTGGTAAAAAATTCATTTCTATTACCCGAACGCCACCACCTTGGCAGGTTTCACAACGTCCGCCTTTTACATTAAAAGAAAATCTTCCGGGTTTGTATCCGCGAATTGCAGCCTCAGAAGTCTTTGCAAATAAGCTTCTAACTTCATCAAATGTTTTTGTGTATGTTGCAGGGTTTGAGCGGGGTGTTCTGCCAATAGGAGATTGATCGATATCGATTACTTTATCTACATGTTCTAGACCTTCAATTTTTTTATAAGGCATTGGTTTTTTAACTCCTCTGTAAATATGAGCATTTAAAATGGGGTATAAGGTCCCGTTGATTAAAGTCGATTTTCCACTTCCAGAAACTCCAGTAACGCAAATCATTTTTCCTAGAGGAAATTCAACTGAAACATTTTTTAGATTGTTACCAGATGCTCCAGAGAGTTTAATTGTTTTTCCGTTTCCTTCACGCCTTATTTTAGGAACTTCAATTTTTTTTCTACCTGTAATGTAATCTGCAGTTATAGTTTTTTGCTTTTTAAGTTCTTCGAAAGTTCCTGCAGAAACAATTTCTCCACCGTGTTTTCCTGCACCAGGACCAATATCAAAAACAAAATCTGCTTTTTCAATCATATCTTGATCATGTTCTACCACTAAAATAGAATTACCAATATCCCTTAGTTTTACCAAGGAGTCTATTAATTTTTCATTGTCTCTTTGGTGTAAGCCAATACTGGGTTCATCTAAAATGTATAATACACCAACCAGTTGAGAGCCAATTTGTGTTGCCAATCTAATTCTTTGAGCTTCACCACCAGAAAGCGATTTAGAGGTTCTGTCTAGTGTTAAATAATCGAGACCAACATCTACTAAAAACTGTATTCTAGTTCTTATTTCTTTTAATATTTCTGATGCTATTATTAATTGTTTTTTTGATAAATCTTTCTCAATGTTTTGAAACCAATTAGATAGTTCAGTGATATCCATTTGCACTAAATCACTAATACTTTTATCTGTAATCTTAAAATGGAGTGCCGCTATTTTTAATCTTTTTCCGTTACAAGAAGAGCAGGTAACTTCATCCATAAAGCCTTTTGCCCAACGTTTTATTGAAGTACTTTCTGCATTGTTATATTGGCTATCTATAAAGGCAATAATTCCTTCAAAATCTATTTTATAATTTCTTCTAACACCAACAGTTTTAGATTCAATTTCAAATGATTCATTACCACCATTTAAAATAATTTCTAGCGCTTCTTTTGGAATGTCTTTTATAGCGTCTGTTAATTTGAATTTATAACGTTCTGCAATATTTTCAATTTGTTTGAAAATCCAACTACTTTTCTGATCTCCCAGGGGTGCAATTCCTCCATTTTTTATGGAGATAGTATTGTCTGGAATTACCTTTTTTAAGTTGATTTCATTTGTAATTCCTAATCCATTACATCCATCACAAGCACCTTTTGGTGAGTTGAATGAGAAGGTGTTGGGTTCAGGGTTTGGGTATGCAATTCCAGTTGTTGGGCACATCAATTCTCTACTGAAATATCGAGGGTCATTGTCATCAACATCTATCACCATTAAGATGTTATTTCCAGAATATAGTGCTGTTTTTATCGTTTCCTCAAGGCGCTTCTCTATAGATTTATTTATGGCTAGTCTATCAATTACTACTTCGATATCATGTGTTTTATAACGGTCAAGTTTCATGCCTTTTTCAATCTCTTGAATTTTGCCATCTACACGAACGCGTATAAAACCTTGTTTAGATATTTGTTCAAAAAGCTCTCTGTAGTGTCCTTTCCTAGATTTAATTAAAGGCGCTAAAACCGCTATTTTTTTTCCATCAAAATCCTTTAAAATTAAGTTTTTAATTTGTTCATCAGAATAACTTACCATTTTCTGATTGGTATTGTAAGAATACGCATCTGCCGCTCTTGCAAAAAGCAATCTTAAAAAATCATAAATTTCTGTAATAGTACCAACGGTAGAACGAGGACTTTTATTTGTTGTTTTTTGTTCAATAGATATCACAGGAGAAAGTCCATCAATTTTGTCAACATCGGGTCTTTCTAGACCCCCTAAAAATTGTCTGGCATACGCAGAAAATGTTTCAATATAGCGTCTTTGCCCTTCTGCATAAATAGTATCAAAAGCTAATGAAGATTTTCCACTTCCGCTCAAGCCAGTAATTACAACTAGTTTTTCACGAGGAATTTTAACATCTATATTTTTTAAATTATGAACTCTTGCTCCGTAAACTTCTAAATATTCTTGGTCTTTCAAACGTGCCTATTTTTTTGAGAAAAGCAAAGTTAATCAATCCTATTTTAATTTAATAGTCTTTCTAAGAACCTTTTATTAATGTTTTTTATCTAAAAGCATCAGTAAATTCTTATTGAAAAAACATCATAAAATAGTATCTTGCGCTATATTTAAAGAAGAATGATAGATAGTATTAGGCATTTTTTTGAAAGACATGGGTTTGGTGTTTTCTCTAGATTAGCAGATAGGCTTGGAATGCGAGCTTTAAACGTACGTTTATTTTTTATTTATGTAACTTTCTTCACAGTTGGTTTATCATTTGGTTTGTATTTAACAATGGCATTTGTATTAAAGTTAAAAGACATGGTGTACACGAAAAGAAGTTCAGTTTTTGATTTATAAAATAGGATGATTATAAAATCGAAAGTAGCTAAAATTGGTTCATTAGTAATCTCAAGTATTACCATCGGTACTATTGGTTATATGTGGCTCTCTGGCTATAATTTTGTAGATGCTTTATATATGACCGTAATAACTGTCACTACAGTTGGTTTTGGAGAGCTTAAACCTTTTTCACCAGAGGAAAAAATATTTACAATTTTTCTAATTTTAACAAGTATTACTATTTTTGGTTATGCAGTTTCTGCATTTTCAGAATATTTAGTTAGTGGTAAATTATTTGAACAACTTAAACATCGAAGAGTGGAAAAGCAAATAGGATATTTAAAAGGACATACTATTGTCTGTGGGTATGGTAGAAATGGTCAACAAGCAATTTTAAAACTCGGGAATTATAATAAAGAATTTGTTGTAGTCGAAAAGAAAAAAGAGATGATTGAGACTTTAGATGCTCAGGATATTTTAAATATTCAAGGTGATGCAACTTTAGATGAAACATTAATAAGAGCAGGAATCGAAAAAGCATCTTTTTTAATTACGGCTTTGCCATCAGATGCAGACAACCTTTTTGTGGTTTTAACAGCCAGTCAATTAAACAAAGACTGTGTTATCATAAGTAGAGCGGGTAATGAATCTTCATATAAAAAATTAAAATTTGCTGGTGCAAATAATGTAATTATGCCAGATAAATTGGGTGGAGATCACATGGCTTCTTTAGTAACAACACCAGATGTTATAGAATTTGTAGATAGATTAACCATAGAGGGTGAAACTACAGCAAATTTAGAGGAAATTGCTGTAAATGATTTACCAGAAAAATATATTAATAAAACTATTTTAGATCTTGATCTAAGAAAGCAAACAGGTTGCACAGTTATCGGTTTTAGAAATCCGGATAAAGAGTATCTTATAAATCCGGAAGCAAATATAAAGTTGGTTGCTGATTCTCAGTTAATAGTTTTAGGAAGACCTGAACAGATACTAAAATTGAGAGAATTTTTTTAAATAATTAAAATTTTACAGATAACAATTTGAATAATTTTTGCTGTTATTTAACGAAAAGTTCCTATAAATTTACTTTTAGCGCTCAAAACTTGTCAAAAGAGCATTTTTTTATCATATTGCGGAAACTAAATAAAAACTAATCAAATTATGAATAAAAAACTTCTTTCGTTGTTATTTTTAGCAACACCATTTTTTACATTCGCACAAGAAAAAGGTCTTGATCAACAGATTGATGAAGCATTTGGCAGTGCAACGGGATGGTTTGTAGATATTATTTTTTATCAAATTCCTTTTTCAGATACAGTTAGTATTTATTGGGTTTTATTTCCACTAATTTTAGGAGCTTTATATTTTACGTTCTACTTTAACTTTATAAATTTTAAAGGTTTTGTTACTTCAATAAATATTGTAAGGGGTAAATATGATGAGGTCGAAGGAAATGGAAAAAAAGGTGTTGAAGTTTCAGATAGTGTTTCTACAACTGCCGAAGGTGATAATCCAGATACTATTAAGGTAGAAGGACACCAAGGAGAGGTTACACATTTTCAAGCGTTAACGGCAGCTTTATCGGCAACAGTAGGTTTAGGTAATATTGCAGGTGTTGCAATTGCTGTATCAATTGGTGGTGCAGGTGCTACTTTTTGGATGATTGTTGCAGGTTTCTTAGGGATGGCTTCAAAATTTGTAGAATGTACGTTAGGTGTAAAATATAGAGATATTGAGGCAGATGGAACGGTTTATGGAGGTCCGATGTATTATCTCACAAAAGGATTAAAAAATAAAACATTAGGTAAAATATTAGCAGCTTTGTTTGCGGTTTTTGTAATTGGAGGTTCTTTTGGTGGTGGAAATATGTTTCAAGTAAACCAAGCATTTCAATTAGTAGAAAATATTACTACGCCAGTTGGTGGAGTTTCATTTTTACATGGTAAAGGATGGTTATTTGGTTTAGTAATGGCTATTTTAGTTGGTATTGTTATTATTGGAGGTATTAAGAAAATAGCGAAGGTAACAGATAAGATAGTTCCTTTCATGGTTGCAATTTATGTAGCAGCTTCACTTTTTGTTATTTTTTCAAATTACAATATGATTGGTGATGCATTTGCTCAAATTTTTAATGGTGCATTTAGCCCAGAAGGAGTTGCCGGGGGTGCTGTAGGTGTTTTAGTTCAAGGGTTTAGAAGAGCTGCTTTTTCAAATGAGGCAGGTATTGGTTCTGCTTCTATTGCGCATTCAGCAGTAAATACGAAGTATGCAGCAAGTGAAGGTTTGGTTGCTTTATTAGAACCATTTATAGATACGGTTGTAGTCTGTACAATGACTGCTTTGGTATTAATTATTACCGGAAATGTAACCGCAGAAAATGCCTCTTTAAATGATGCACAAGCAATTTTATTAACTTCTGGTGCGTTTGAATCTGCAATTTCTTGGTTCCCTTATGTTTTAACCATTGCAGTAGTTTTATTTGCATTTAGTTCTATGATATCTTGGTCTTACTATGGTTTTCAAGGATGGGCATATCTATTTGGTAGGTCTAAAAGAATGGAATATGCATACAAGGTAATCTTTTGTGTTTTCGTAGTAATTGGTGCAGCAGCAAGTTTAGGTTCTGTAATTGGTTTCTCAGATGCAATGGTTTTTGCAATGATGGTCCCAAACATGATTGGACTTGTTCTTTTAGCGCCAAAGGTAAAAGAAGAACTGAAAAAATATAAAGACGCTATCAAAGCATCAAAAGCATAAACATATATAATGAACATATTTAAATCCCATTTCTGGTACCAAAAAGGTCAAAGAAATGGGATTTTTATTTTAATAATATTAATTATTATATTTCAATTTATTATTGTGTTTGTTGATTTTTCCCCTGAAGAGAAAGTAAACATGCATACACCTAAAGTTATGGCGTTTGGTCATCAAATAGATAGCTTAAAAAAAAATAATTTAGAAAATAGAAAGCCAAAAATTTTTCCATTCAACCCTAATTATATTACAGATTATAAAGGTGCACAATTAGGGATGTCTTTAGTTGAAATAGATAAGCTTTTAGCCTTTAGAAAAACTGGTAAATTTATCAATTCAAAAAAAGAGTTCCAAAAAGTAACTACAATTTCAGACTCTCTTTTAAATAGTATCTCATCATATTTTAAATTTCCGGACTGGGTTGTCAAAAGGAAGCAAAATATGCAATTATCCACTTCTCGAGATACACGTTTGTTTACTGAAAAATCAAAATATATAGTAACATCAACAGATATTAATTTAGCAGTTAAAGAAGATTTGAAAACTATTAATGGAATAGGAGAGAAGCTTTCTGAAAGAATTATTAAGTATCGTTCTAAATTACAGGGTTTTTCAACGCCAAATCAACTCTACGAAGTATGGGGTTTAGGTACAGAAGTCGTAGTTAAGTTACTCCTTGTTTTTAAGCTGTCTCTTATACACATCTGACGCTGCCGACGACTCCTTACGTGTAG
>CAJXTJ010000106.1 GCA_913061165.1 uncultured Polaribacter sp. | reverse complement strand
GATCTACACGTAAGGAGTCGTCGGCAGCGTCAGATGTGTATAAGAGACAGCTTAACGTATCAAACTTTACTGGTGATACAGAAGGTTTTGACTCTAAAATTGGTTTTAACTTAGGTGCGTATGCAGAAATTAGTTTATCGGATAAATTAACTTTTCAACCTGAATTATTATTTTCGACTCAAGGTGCTAGTTCTGAGGATTCTTTTGAGAATGAGACCTTTAAACTAACGATTAAAGCTAATTATTTAAATATTCCTTTAATGATGAAATATGGGCTAACAGATAAATTTGCATTAGAATTTGGTCCTCAATTAGGGTTTTTACTTTCTGCTAAAGGAAAGGCTGAAGGAACTTTTGATGGACAAGCAATCTCTGAAGAAGAAGATCTTAAAGATTTTTTTAAATCTATTGATTTTGGTTTAAATTTTGGGGCTTCTTTTGATGTTGCGGAAAATATAATGATTGGTGCGAGATATAATCTTGGTTTATCTAATATTATGGATGAAGAAGATAGTGGTGATGATAAGGTACAGAATGCAGTTTTTTCACTTGCAGTAGGTTATCGATTTTAATATGTCATGAAATAAAACAATTAAAATGGAAGCAATTTTGCTTCCATTTTTTTTTATAAAAAGAATTGTATTTTTGCTGTATGAAATTAATTATTATAAACGGCCCCAACTTAAACTTACTAGGAAAAAGAGAACCTGAAATTTATGGTTCTAAAACTTTTGAAAAGTTCTTTAAAGAGCTTCAGTTAAAATATAAAGAGGTAGAAATCTCTTATTTTCAATCGAATATCGAAGGAGAAATTATTGATAAGTTACACGAGGTTGGTTTTGATTGCGATGGAATTATATTAAACGCTGCCGCTTATACGCATACCTCTGTTGGTATTGGTGATGCTGTAAAAGGAATTACAACTCCTGTTGTAGAAGTCCATATTTCTAATATTCATGCACGAGAAGAATTTAGACAGCACAGTTATATTTCTCCAAATGCTAGTGGCGTTTTATTTGGTTTTGGTTTAAAAGGATATGATTTAGCAATTCAGAGTTTTTTATAAAGAACCGCTTTAGAAAATTTATGTTTTCTTTTTCGGGTATTTAAAATCGGAGCATCATTTTAATATTTGCTCTTTCATAGTGCACATCTTTCTCTAAAGGAACTGCTACAAATCCAACTTTTTTATATAAGTTTATAGCCGGAACTAATTTCTTATGGCTATAAAGTGTAATGCTTTTCCACTTTTCTTGTTTTGCAAAATTGATGCAATATTCAATTAATTTTAGGCCTATTTTTTGTCCTCTATATTCTGGTAAGATTGCCATTTTACTTAATTCAAAATAAGTTTGTTGGCGTATCAAAGCGATGGTGCCAATTATTCTTGTTTCATTTTTTATAAAAAAGATATAACCACCGGTATCGATAATATATTTTTTAGGATTGCTTAAAACTTTTTCATCGTAAGGTTCTACATAAAAATATTTCTCTAACCATTCTGTATTTAGATTGTAGAAATCTTGAGAATATTCAGGTTTAAAAGGAATTATTTCTAGAGTCATTGCATATGCTATGTTTGTAATCCTATTTATTTTAAATCTTTATGGCGTATTTGAAAAGAAATAAATATCTAATACCAAGTAAAAGTAAAATTGGTATTGCTGTAATAGGGAATATTTGCAGTTCTAAAACCCATAAAATTAGAACTATTGTTAAACAAACTAAAAGTATAATAAGGTATTTTTGGAGCCATTTTTTAGCAATGGCTTTTGTAACTATAAATGCAACAATTAGATTTGGTAAAAATGCCCATAAAACGTTGTAATTATCTGGTGCTGTTTTGTGTGATGAAAAAAACCAGAAGTAGGTTAAAATAAGTCCAACGATACCAGTAAGGAAGAAAATTATAAAATCTAACCACTTTGTTCTTTTTTGGTTTTTTATATCTTTAATTGTAATTAGTGACACTATTAGTGCTAATAAAGTAAAAAAGGCTAAAGGATTAAATAACGAGGTATTAGTAGATATCTCATCAAAATCTAACAAAACATCTTCTCTTTTTACTAAGTTAATAATTTTATGATCTCTTTTTATTTTTCCATTTTTAATGGTTTTAAAAAGATAATCTGGCAAATAGGTATATTCTAATTGATTCCTTTCTTGATCTAAGATTCTTCCGGTAATAAGATTAATTCCGAAATTACCCCAAGTATTCCAGGTAATTTCTTTATTCATAAGCTCCCTTAAGGTACTTTTATCCTTTATTTTTTCAGAATTTAATACTACATTTTCTTTTAAAATAAGGGTTGTGACATCCTTAAGTTTGGTGGCACAATTGTTAAAGAAAGGATCATACGGGTATGTAGCATTTTCGATGCGCGCATTATTTTCTAAATATAAAAAGAGTTGTTGTTTTTCTATTTTATTTAAATTTAATACTTGTTGTTTTAACCAACGCTTATCTTTCTTGTAGCTCGATAAAAAATACTTAAAATCATACCTAGCCAATACATAATACATTTTACCGTCTGCAAAATTTAGTAAAAAATTAGGTTGGTTAAAATCGAAAACACCATAATTATATATAAGATCTAAGTTTAAAACGGGATCTTTAATTCGAATTGCAGCATGACCAAATTTTTCATATAATTCTTCACCAGGACCCGCAGTAACTATAGAAATTTCTGAATACACGGAAAGATTTACTTGTGCATTATTGTGCATTATTGAAAAAAGAGAAAGTAAAACAAAAATATATAATTTTTTAATCATAAAATTAAGGTCTAATAAAAGTATAATCAAAAGTAATTGAAAATATATTAGAAAATAAAGCATTACCAACACTACCTATATTTGTTAATGCATAATCTATTTGTATTCCTTTATAGTTAAAACCAACTCCGAAGTTAGGTTGTAAAGACAAAGATTTAGCGTTGTTAAATTGTGTTACGTATTGAAAATTACCAACACCAGCTCTTAGATATACTATCTTATCGTAATCTAATTGAAAACCAATGGCTGGATCTACACTTACTAAATCAGAGGAGAAAATATCATTGGTCTCTGCAAAACGCATATTTAAATCTACTTCTGCTAATAAATTAAAGAAACGGCCAATTCTAAATTCTCTGGCGGCACCTATTTGTAATTTTGGTTTTGTAATTTCTGTGGTTTCTGGTAATTCCTGATTTTGTCCTGAGATAGCATTTTTGATTTTATCAAACTCCGTTTCATTTATTGCCCAAGTATTAAATGTTGTGGTAATATCTCTCGCCATTATACCGAATTTCCAATTATTTCTTTCAAATTGAATACCAACATCAAATCCGAAGCCCCATGAAGAAGCAAAATCGCCAATGGTTCTTCTTACTATTTTAGCATTTACACCAAATTTTAAATCCTTAAAAATAAGATTTCTAGCATAGGCAATATTAAAAGCATAATCTGCAGCAGAAAAAAGGCTAATTCTATTAAAATCTATATTTCCTTCGCTGTCAATTAGTTCTGTGGTATTTAGAATATCATCCACGCCAAAACGGATAATAGAAATTCCTAGTGCACTTTGTTTGTCTATAGGCATTGCAAATGCGGCATGATTATAATTAGCAATACCTGCAAAATAAGAAGCATGCATTAAAGACCCCTGATAGTCTTCTATACCAACCAGACCAGCAGGATTCCAGTATATAGAATTTACGTTATTAGAGGTGGCCACAATAGCTTTACTCATTCCTAAACCAGCAGCATCTACCCCAATATTTAAAAATTCATTGGAGTAATTTCTAAAAGCTTGCGCATTTAAAAATAATGAAAAAAATAAAAATAAAAATAAAATTCTAAGTTTCAAAAGCATCATAATTTCTTCAACAAATATCTTAAATACTATTAAACTAACATTGGTTTTGTTTAAATATTGTTTAATAAAGTGAAATTTGAATCTTTTCGCTTATAAATGAACTAATTCTTTTTTCTAACCACGTATTTTCTTGTGGCTTAAATGATTGTATAAAGCCACAATGTCCTCCATAATCTGTAATCTCTAAATAAAAATATTTAGACTGCAATGCTTCTTTGGTAGGGTAGCATGCTGGCGACAAAAATGTATCATCTTTTGCATTTACCAATAAGGTAGGTCTATCAATTTTTGATAAATAAGGTTTAGAACTTGCTTTTTTCCAATAATCCTCTGGACTCTCAAAACCAAATACAGGAACCGTATATAGTTTTTCTAAATGTTTAAATTTTGTTGCTTTAAACAATTTATCTTTATTTAAAAGATATTCTGGAAATTTATACGCTTTCTCTAAAATTTTATTTTTTAGTGTTTTGAAGAATATTTCAACATATAGTTTATTTTTTATTTTATCCATTTCTTGCTCTGCAGAAGTTATATCTACAGGAACAGAAATGGCTACACCTCCTTTTATTCTAGAGGACAATTTTTCTTGATATTCACCTAAGTATTTTAAAGTTAAGTTACCTCCTAAACTAAAACCAACAAGTACTATGTTGTCGTAGTTATAGTTTTCTAAAAGATGTGCTATAACAAAGGCAACATCTTCCGTTTTTCCGCTGTGATAAGTTGATAATAACAAATTATCTTCACCACTGCAACTCCTTAAATTAAAACAAACAGTATCTACCCCTTTCTTATTTAGATGATTAGATGCAGAGGCAATATACTTGGATTTAGAGCTTCCCTCTAAACCATGAATTAATAGAACTAATGTTTTAGAGCCTACAAAAGAAAAATCCAGGTCAATAAAATCAGCATCCCAAGTGGTAATTCTTTTTCTAGTATAGCTGCATATATCTTTTGTGAAAAGTGGCCGATACATCGTATTAAAATGGCCGTTTTTAAATGGTAAAGTAGGAGAGAAGTCGGATTTTATAATAGGCATCTAATAATTTTATTTTTATAATTTTTAAAAATACATAAAAAATTAATAGTTTTAGAAAATTACCCAAGTAGGATTTGTTATTTTAGCCATTAAATTAATAATAAAAATGAAAAAACATATTCCTAACTTATTAACGCTTGGAAATCTTTTTTGTGGAACAGTTGCAACAATTTATGCGGTTCAGGGAAATTTTGAAATTGCAGGAATTTTAGTCCTTTTAGGCATATTTTTTGATTTTTTTGACGGATTTGCTGCAAGAATCTTAAATGTCTCAGGAGAGTTAGGAAAACAGTTAGATTCTTTGGCCGACATGGTTACTAGTGGTGTTGTACCAGGTATTATAATGTTTAAACTGTTGGCTACAAGTCCAAATTTAGATACCTTAGAAAATGCACCTATAGTTATGAATTGGATGCACTTCAATTTTGCTCCAATTCAGCTTCTTGGTTTATTACTTACTTTAGGTGCTTGTTACAGGCTTGCTAAATTTAATGTAGATACTAAACAATCAGAATCTTTTATTGGTCTACCAACACCAGCAATGAGCTTGTTTATAATCTCTTTGCCTTTAATTCAAGAATATTCCACTATTGAATCAATTCAAAACTTAATATCCAATCATTATTTTCTAATCTTGGCTATCCTATTATTAACCTATTTAATGAATGCTGAATTGCCATTATTTTCTTTAAAATTTAAAGAGTACTCTTTAAAGAATAATTCAATAAAATATATATTTATTTTAATTTCATTAGTAATGCTGATGACTTTGCAACTTGTATCAATTCCCTTGATAATTATATTTTACGTTTGTTTATCGGTAGTATCTAATCGCAGAAGAACAACGTAGTTTGCAATTATTTATAGGAGTATTGTACTTATAATTTAATTAAAAAGCATCCATAAATAATAGTTTATGGATGCTTTTTAATGATTTGTTAACTGTATTATTTCTAAAATACTTTTTTTCTTTTTAACTCAAAATCTTTACCAAGGTAAACTTTACGAACCATTTCATCGGCAGCTAATTCTTCGGGTGTTCCCTCTTTTAAGATGCTTCCATTGTACATTAAGTAGGTTTTGTCTGTAATAGCTAAAGTTGCTTGTACATCGTGATCTGTTATTAAGATACCAATATTTTTTTCTTTTAGTTGCGCAACAATACTTTGTATGTCTTCTACTGCAATTGGGTCTACACCTGCAAAAGGTTCATCTAATAGAATAAAATTAGGGTCAGAAGCCAAACAACGTGCTATTTCTGTTCTTCTCCTTTCTCCACCAGATAACAAGTCTCCTCGGTTCTTTCGAACATGACCTATATTAAATTCCTCGATTAAAGATTCTAATTTTATTTTTTGTTCTTTTTTAGAGCGTCCGGTAAATTGTAAAACAGACATAATATTATCTTCTACAGACAATTTTCTAAAAACAGATGCTTCTTGCGCTAAGTAGCCAATTCCCTTTTGCGCACGTTTGTACATCGCATCTTGCGTTATTTCTTCATCATTTAAAAATATTTTACCTGCATTTGGCTTTACCATGCCTACAATCATGTAAAAAGAAGTGGTCTTACCAGCACCATTAGGTCCTAATAATCCAATGATTTCTCCTTGCTGAACTTCCAAAGAAATGTCTCTTACAACCTTTCTGCTTCCATAAATTTTCTGAATGTTCTCTGCTCTTAAAATCATATTTTAAAAAATGTGTAATGTTGCTTTCGTAAATATAATAATTAACTGTGTTAAGATTCTTAAACAATTAAATATTTATGCTTCTTTACTTTCTTCTTCTAGCGCTTCCCAATATTCTAGTGCTTTTCTTAAATGCGGAATAACAATAGTACCACCAATTAAATTAGCAATAGACATAGTTTCCATCATTTCTTCTTTTGTAACTCCATTTTTTTTTGCTGCTTCTAAATGATATTGTACACAATCATCACATCTTAAAACTGCTGAAGCGACTAAGCCTAAAAGCTCTTTAGTCTTTACTGGTAAATGACCTTTTTGAAAGGCATTGGTATCTAAATTAAAT
>CAJXTJ010000105.1 GCA_913061165.1 uncultured Polaribacter sp. | reverse complement strand
GAATTAAATATGAATGAAAAAACAAGTTTTTAAAATTATTGCAAAAGTGAACAAGGTTCTTTTACCTTCTTTTACAAAAAAAAGGTTAGATATCTCTAAAGCCTCGAAAAGCCAATTAGCTATTATTGGTTGGAGAGCTTATATTACTAAAAACTCATTAAACTAAAAAAAAAAAAAATGGAAACGGCACACATCACAATATTTTCAGGTTCTTCTATCATTGTAAAAGGACTTCAAAACAGATTAGAAGACAATCATATAAACTGCATTATTAAAGATAGAGTTGAATCTGCAAGACTTGGAGGCTTCGGCGAACTCAGAAGTGCCATAGAACTTCTTATTCTAAAAACTGATGTTGAAAAAGCACAACCCATTGTAGCTAGTTATAAAAAAGAAATTAATTCATAAAAAGATAGAATAGCCTTTCTATATTGAAAAAACTCTATTATATTTGCACCCACAAAAATGGCCCTGTGGCGCAACTGGATAGCGCATCTGACTACGAATCAGAAGGTTACAGGTTCGAATCTTGTCAGGGTCACAATTTTAAAACGCAACTACCTAATAAATAAGGTGTTGCGTTTTTTTACACCTATACTTCCCCCTATGTTCCCCCAAAACACTCTAATTCTTTATTTTGAGGTATTTTTAAACAAAAAATTAATAAAGATTAAACTTTTTACATCTAGTAATATGATTATCTAAATAGATTCCTTTCTGATTAACGTTTCCATTTGATTATTTATGTCTAAAAGATAAAACTCTTATTTTTAAAAGCTGGCCATTTCGATTGGGTTGATGGATTACTTACTGAGAGTAGCAATAGCTTGTTATCTTCTAAAGAATCTATTACAAAGCGGGAATTAGGGACCCAAATAAAAAGAACTTAGACCAAAGATTTATAAAAAAAAATCAGGCCTAATATTTATTAATCTGACCCCCCTTGTCTAAATAATATCACTTTTCTTTTAGGGACGATCTTCATGAGATCATGTATAACCCAGAGGTTCTAGATGTCTTAAAAGAAGAATTTTCTTATAATTGATTTATACTATATACATCTGTAAATTCTCAATATGTTTTCCATTTGAAGCATTAGAGACTCTCTTTGTTTCAACTAAAGCAGATATTTTATTCAATGATTTTAAAGAGAGGTATGCTAACTATGCTGCTTAAACCAATAGAATCAACTATTATAGATTATACACGTTGTTATGAGCTTTTTTTACTTCTCACTATTTTTACAATACGATTAATTACAATTTCGGCTAAATTCCAGTCATATCCATCAAAGTTAGTTGTATTATTAAATTGAATAACTACTGTGTCAATGTCTTTGTGGTATTCTGCAATACTCTGATAGCCTACAATCAGACCTGTATGTTCGTAAACGTAAATGGAGGAATAGATTTCTTGTTCACCTTCATTAAACACTGAACCATCATTTAATGCTCTTAGGAATATACCTACATCCTCTGCTGTAGCTAGCATTAAGCCTGAATATTCAGACTTTAGATCCTCTTCAATTCCAACGTAATATCCGCTCATCACATCGTCTATATCCACTTCATGAAGCGAACCGAACGTATTGTTGAGTTTGAGAGGTATCAAAATTTCCTCCTTGATATATTGGTGACGGCTATAACCGAGCACTTTATCAATGAGGTCAGAAATCAACATATAATTAGTGTTTGAATAGCCATAATCTTCATCTGGTTCAAAGTCAGCTGGTAAATTCAGTGCGTATTCAAGCGTTTCTTGTCTGTTTGCTGGTGGTTTTTTCCAATAATCAGGATGGTCTACAAAATTAGGAATGCCACTGCGATGTTGCATCATCATTCGCAAGGTGATTTTATCAGCGTTTTCAATTCTTCCCACAAGTTCTGGAAAGTAATCAGCGAGCGTTTTATCCAGGGACAAACGATTGTCTTTAACTAATTTGGTTGTAGCAACAGCAACATATAACTTGGTTATACTAGCAATCTTGAATAAGGCATGTGGATTGGCAGGTATTTTATTTTTTCGGTCATGCCAACCACCCTTATAAAATGCTGGTGGTTTGTCTGCTTCGTCCACATAAACAATCATTCCATCAAATCCATGACCAATTGCTTCATTTACTTGTTCTTGAACAGTATCAGGTAGTGGTAAAATCCATGCCTTTACCAAAATCCATGGCACGAAGAACAAGGAGGATATGCTTGCAATAATAAATACTATTCTGAGTATTCGCTTTGTTTGTTTCTTTGTCATACTATTTCAGGACGATGCGTTTTGTTAAATTGCTCATAACCTTGTTGTGTATGTAAAGTTGCGTTGATTTAAGCACTAAAGTTAATAAATAAAACACAAACCAAGAAAATCCGAAAGAATTTTCGCAAGTAAGCTAAAACCAGCAATTTTTTTTACACGGTGTTAGCAAATCGTTTTTTTGTTATATATTCTTTTTTAATTTCATTGTTAAGCATTTTGCTTGTTCAAATCCAAATTTTTCATAATACACTTCGAGATGTTCTCCAGTATTTAAAAAAATTTCGTCTACTCCATTTAATTTTTCTAATAAAATATTCAATATGTTTTTACCAAGTCCTTTGTTTTGGTAATTTTCATCAATCACAATGTCATCAATTAGAGCACGATATATTCCATCAGAAATGGCTCTTCCATACCCAATCAAAATGTTGTTTTTTCGAATAGTAACAAAAATTCGTGTATTTTCCAATAAAGTTTGGATTCCAACAAGAGTTCTTTTTTTTGCCCAAGAAGTCTGATTAAATAATTTTTGTAATTCTGAAGATTTTGGTCGTTTTTCAGAGGATATGGAATAATTATTTTTCAATTCTATCTTTAATTTAATTGTATACAGTACTCCCTATTTATTTTTAGATAATACTCCTAAAGTTTAACGATTATATTTTATTAATTAAACTCGCCATGCAACCACTCCATACGTTTCGTAACCCAATCTTTTAAATGTGATACCTCTTCTGCATGTGTATCAAAATAGACAGGATTAGGCCATACATAGGTACCTAAGGTTGGCCATTTTTCATAGTTTTTTCCCTGAGCACGTTCTAATTGTTTTGCGTATTCATCAATTTTATCAAGAATAACATTGGTATTATTATAAAAATACATAAAACGTTCTTTTACTTCACTCTCAAAAGCTGGGTCTTCGAATAATCTTTTATACCAAGGGTTTTCTTTTATCCAAAAACCGTTTGTGTATTGAGAATTTGCATAATCTACATTTCCATAAGAAAGATCAAAATCCCATAAAGGTCCCATTTTAATTTTACCACCCGGTATATAATTAAAATAAATACTAGAGTAATATTTTGCATCTACACTCTTCGCAATTTCCTGCACCAAATACCAATCGATAAAACTTGGCAAATCTATATATGCTTGGTAGCCTGTTTGTGCATCTTTAAAGTTTGCACCAAAAAGTGCCGCTTCAAAATTATTTATATAATCTTTAATTAAATCAAACGCCGCAGTATTGTAATCTACCGAAGGCTCTTTTATGTTAAATACATTTTCATTGTGTTTTTGAGTGAAAATAGTTGGTTTAAAAAATATATCATCCGCATCCAAACGATAATCTTGATCTATTTCTACTAAATACCCATTATCTGGTAAATTAAGACGATTGCTTTTTACTTCTACTTTTTGAGTAATTAGATACGTACCATTGTATTCATCATTTAAAAATACTTCTGCATATTCTCCCTTTGGAGTATATTCTAAACGACTCATTGCACCTAGGTCTAAAGATATTTTATTTCGAATAAGTGATTTATCTGAATACTCTGCTAAAAAAAGCCATTTTTTATCTTCTAGCATGTTTAACATCGGTGATTTGCTATCCGCTTTTAGCTGGTAAGGCTTTTTAGGATGACCCCAAGTAGAATTTCCTCTTCCTCTAATTTTCATTTCTTGCATAGCAATATCTTCAAAGCCCAGCCCTCCTTTAACCGTTACAAACCCATCTACATAATCATCCTTTGAATTTATAGGCGTATTATTTGTATTAATTAAAATTCTTGGTAATCCTGTAAAATATGAGATTTCTACATAAAAACTCTTAGTTGCTGAATTTTCGACATTAGAAGCAACATAGACAACAGGTTTATTAAAATTGTTACTACTTTCTCCTGTTACTTGTACATTGCTATTTACTAGAACATTACCACCAATAAAGGTATATGAAGCTACCAAATTTTCAATAGCACACAATTCATTTACAGCTGCAGAAAATGTATCTACACCATCAAATGTTAAATGAACATCTTGTGTTAATGTTGGGTTCAATTCTGCTAAAAATGAAAATGATTTCATTTCAATGGTATCTTCTGTTACAAAAGAAATTTCAATAAAATAATTCTTAGAGCTACTACCGTCTTGGGTTGTTACAATATATTCAACAGTTTCTGTAAAATCATTACTGGTTACAAATTTTGTCTGAACCTCATCATTTACAGAAACAGTATCTCCTACAAAATCATAAGATGCCACTAAATTCTCTACATCACACAGATAATCAAAAGAACCAGAAAAGGTATTTACACCGTCAAAAGTTAGATCTAAATCTTGCTCTAAGGTTGGATTAAATTCCATTAAGAAAGCAAATGAAGTTATTTCTGGAGAAATAGGTTCTATTAAGCCATCTTGCCCTTTGCTGCAAGAAAATAAAATTAAAGTTAAAAGTAAAATGCTTTTTTGTATTGCACTTTTAATGGGATATAAACTGCTTAGTAACATGCTTTCTATTTTTAAACACGAAGATATTCTTTTGAAACAACTTCAAACTAAAAATTACCCATACAAAACCAATACGCCAAACTACCTGCATGCTATTACTGGCCATCTTGAGAAACAAAGCCTTTAAAATTGAAGAAAAAACTTAAGTGAACCCAAGTTAATGCGTTATAGCAATACAATGTTCTAGAAGACTCTTATTGTAATTCTTTAAAACCAACGATAACAAGTGCATGCTTTACTCTAATTTCATTTCCTGAAAAACTATCAGATGCGTCTTTTAAGACATTTTACAACTAGAAAAGCAAATTAATAATTGCTATTTCAAGGGTTAAATATTCAAAAGAATAAGACTTCATAAAACTGCAAATACAGGGATTCCTAAAATTGGACTTTTAGCAACACATTTTGGACTAATTTGTACACTGCCTTTATAAAGAACCTATGTACCTTTATTTTTTTTAAACCCAATAGGCTTAAAGATGTAAACAAAACTCATAAAAGGAAGAAAAGTTCCTGTTATCCGGAAATGAAACCCCGTAAACGAGCACTTTGTGCTTCATATAACTAGTTAGCTGTAATTGCTCACTCATACCTTTAAAAATGGAAAAAGAAATAGATACGCTCTTTTTGAAAAAGGACTTGAAGTTTTAGAAGTTGGAGGTTGGAAAATGTACCAACAACTTTTAAAAGAAAAAAAGAATCGTGAAGCTGAAAAGGAAATTATAGATTTTGAAAAGTCTAAAATTGACTTAGTGCTTGCGAAAAAAATGCTTGAGGAATTCCCTAAAACAAAATGGTTTGCTAGAATTGGTTTCATTATTGGAATTGTCTTAATGTTGAAAGAATTATATATACTAATATGGAAATAAAAGTTCCTATTGTTAGGAATCGAATTTCTTGTTTATCGGACTTGAAAAATTTCATAATATTTGAATTTTAAATTAATAATCTGAATTGAAAAAACTACAGCTAACACCGTACAAAATTAATTGCTTGGTAATCGCTTACTTACGAAAGTCCTCTAGGACTTTCTTTGTCTGTGCTTTATTTAGTAACTTTATTGCTTAACTACAGCAACTAATCTTGTACAACAACGTTGGCATTAATGCCGAAATATTTCTAGGTCAGTAAATTTTAAACTTATAAATAAATTTGTTTTCAATCAAAAAAACTCAATATTACTTATAGTAAAACTGAACTATTTCTCAAATACAAAATAGAATCGATATAGAATTTAGTATGTGGCATATTACTGTCATGTCTGTATCGTTGGTTTGTCATATCACTTACAATATAAAGGAGAAGTTAATATGTAGATTTGTAAAAAAATTAAAACACTGAGAATATGAATTCAAACACAACTAACCTAAGAGATATTAAAAAAATTAGATTAGAGCGTCATTGGTCGCAAGAACAACTGGCAGAAATGAGCGGGTTAAGCATAAGAACGATTCAAAGAATAGAAAATGGAGAAAATGCTGGTTTAGAATCATTGAAATCTTTAGCAGCTGTTTTTGATACTAATATCGCTGATTCTGATAAGAAAGAAGAAGCAGAACAAATTAGAAAAGAAGAAGAATATGTTCAAAATGTAAAAGGATTTTATAAACTTCTTATTTTCGCAATAATTAACCTTATTATATTTCTTTGGATAGCGATTAATGATTCAGATTCGGAAGGTTGGTTTCTCTTTCTTTATATGTTAATTTTTTGGATATTTGGTCTAGGAGCTTACTCTCTTAATTATCTTGATTTTTTTGGAGAAGAATGGAAAAGAAAGGTAATTGATAAAAAATTTAAAAAGAAATAAGACTTTTAATTACATAACTTGTCAAAAGCACTAAAGACAACACCGTGTATAATTAATGGCTAGTTCGAGCCTACTTGCGAAAATCCTAGCAGACTTTCTTGGTCGGTAATTATTTACTAAATTAGTTGCTTGAAACACGCAACAAACCATACACAACAACGTTGGTAAAAATTATGAAAAAAATCCTTATTACAATAATATTCACTCTAACAATCCAAATTTCTGGGTTCGGACAAAAATTTATTGAATCTAATGAATTTGAGTTAACAAAATTTGAATATTCCGACTATATAAAACTACAGGATGAGAATAAAAAATTTGATGGATATATGTCAATATTTATAATAAATAAAAAAGGAGATAAATTTAAAGAAATAAAGGTTTATGGTGAATCCTATGAAAATGATGCAACTGTAAAAGAATTAAAAACCACAAACTCTGTCTCTTATACACATCTCCGAGCCCACGAGACCTCTCTAC
>CAJXTJ010000104.1 GCA_913061165.1 uncultured Polaribacter sp. | reverse complement strand
AGATGTAGAGAGGTCTCGTGGGCTCGGAGATGTGTATAAGAGACAGGCTTTTATTTTATTTTGAATTTCTTTTTTGTATTTTCTTTCCTTCTTTTTAATTAAAGATATTAACTTCTCTTTATTGTTTTTATCTAACTCAATTTTTTCTTTTTGATATTTTTCCGCAAGAATTAGTGTGTCTTTTACTTGTTTTTGAAACAACAAAGAATCATTCATTTTTTTTACCAAATCTGTTTGAAAACCAATTTCTTCTCCTTGTCTTTTTCTAAAAGAAGTATATTGTTTCATATACGCTAGCCGCTTGTAAGCTTGCTGAAAATTCTGAGAAGACAATAAAAACATGATTCTACTTTGTTGAGATTTACTTTTGTAAGATTTAAAAATCATACATGCATAATCTACTTTTAAAATAGCTAGTTCTTTTTCTAACTGGGCAATCTCTTTCTTGTTCTTTGTAATTTCAGAAGTCAATAACTTTGCTTCAGAATTAATAGTATTTATTAAACTTAATCTAATATCTATTTTCTGATTTAGATCTTTTAAATCTTCCAGAACATTCTTCTCTTTTTTTTGTTCTTTAAACAACAACCTATTTACCTGAGCAATTTCTCTATTTAATTTTTTTCGCTGCTGTTCTAACTCTTTTTTCGTTTGACTAAAAGAAGAAAAACAACTAAAAAAGGCTATTACAAAGACTATGTAAAATCGAGATTTCATCACTATGGGTTCATGCGTTTATATCCGTTAGGGATTGTAAAAGAAGTGTTTATTTTTGTATTTAACTCAATAGATTTTAGTATAAAATCTATTATTGTCAATTTATTTTCTTGTTTTACTTTGATATTTATTTGTTGTGGAATAATTTCATCATCTACCAATTTATAAGAAGCATACTTAATATCTAACCGTTGCTTTTTTAGAGTGTTTATAATAGATTGCTGGTTTAACTTGAAATGCCCTGGATGTATGGCAAAAAATGCATCAAATAAAGTTGCCTGTGTTTTAGGTGATAAAACGTAAGCGTTCTTCTCAAGTGCTATATTTTGCTTTTTATTTTTAACATCTAAAATTGCTTGTCCTAGAAACAAGTTTTGCAATTGCTGAAAATTAATCTTTGTACCTAATAGTTTTTCTAACATAGAAAAGTCACCTTCAAAATATTTTTTTTCTATAGGAGAATAAAAACGTACTTTATCTGGTGTTATCTTCGCTTTAAAAACATTAATAAATTTAGTTCCTTTCAACCAAATAACCTCATCCTTTTTCATTCTTAAATAGACAGAAATACTTTGTTTTGTAATCCCGTCATTAAAATTCACTTTAAATTTAGCCGCAATCGTTTTCTTGTTAAAATTTGCAGAAACATGTTTTCTTGCTACTTTTTTAGAAGACATTTCTTTGGCAATGATAGTATTATCTATCGCATATTTTTTTGTCTTACAAGCAGTAAAAACAAGAATAAAAACAAATAAGTATTTTAAATATCGCATACTAATTAACTAATTTTCTATACTTCTCCATATATCTTCTTTCTTCAACTTTATTATTTAAACCCTTATACGCTAAAGCTATTTCTTTATAAAAAAGTACCTCCATAGCATCTTCTATTACAAAATCAATTCCATTTTGTAAAATCTCTAATGCTTTTTTGAATTCTTTGTTTACATTTAATGTACTTCCGTTTATTAAATATACAAAAGGTTGCGCAGGAAACAAAGCAATACCCTCTTTGCAATATTTTAAGAGTAATTTAGGTTTATCTTTCGAAGCTATTAATATTTGCTTTAAAACAGTGTACGTTTTTTCTGTTTCAAACCTTTTATAAATATCTTTTGAAACCCTCACTTTTTGTGTTTCAGAATAATTAGTTTTTTCTAAACGCTCCTTTATTCTTCTAAGGTCTGAAGATAATAAATTATCTTCTTCTAAGGTTTTTATGAAACTCAAAGCTTTTTTATAATCCCTGTTTTTTAAATAAAGTAATACTAAATTCTTGTTTTCTTTTGGATTTAAAACAATAATTTTTTGTTGAATTTTTATAGCTTCAAAAAAATTATTTTCTTTTTCCAAAACTTTCACTAGATGCTTTTGCATCCAAGTATTTTTAGAATCTTGATTAATTGCTCGGTTAATATATTCCTTTGCTAAAAGTGTATTATTTAAATATAAATAATTCTTAGAAAACTCAAAAAAAACCGATTTATTATTTGGTAGTATCTGATTACAGCTCTCTAGATTTTCTATTGCCTTTTGATAATTTCCAATAGACTTCTGAGACAATGCAGTAAAGAAAAACTGTTGAAATTTCAATTCCTTTTCTTCTGTAAAATCTATTGCTACAGAAAGACTGTCTTGCGTATAGCTTTTTAGAGAGATGAGAAAAAAAAGCAAAGAAAAAAGAGACCTCTTTAAAAATTTTAAAATAGTCTCTTTTCTGTTTTGCATGATTTTTACTCTAACAACCATTAGGTTAATTCTGTGTAATCTCCAATACTTACAGAAGTAAAAGCACCATCATACTTTGCATGGTTACCTATCATAGCATTGTCTAATTTTGTATTCGTAATCAGCACGTTTGTTTGTATTAAAGAATTTGTAATGGTCGCATTTTCTACAATACTATTTTCTCCTATAGAAACATAAGGGCCTATTTTTGTGTTTTTTAATACTACATTCTTACCAATATAACACGGTTGAATAATTTCTGAATTCTCTAATACAACGTCTTTAGAAACTAAATTATTTCCTGCTTTGTATTCAAAATCTAACACTTGTTTATTAGCATCTACCGTTGGATCTTTTTTTCCACAATCCATCCATGTACTCACAGTTCCCGGAATAAACTTAGCACCATCTCTCTTTAAGGTTTCTAAAACATTTGTTAATTGATATTCGTTATTTTCTCTTAAATCATTATCAATTAAATATTGAATTTCATCTCTTACCTTGTCTCCATCTTTAAAATAATAGATTCCAATAATTGCCAAGTCTGAAATAAAATCTTTAGGCTTTTCTATAAAATCAGTTATAAAACCATCTTCTACCTTCACAACACCAAAAGCACTTGGATCTTCTACCTGCTTTACCCAAATTGCACCATCTGCATTTGCATCTAACTTAAAATTAGCTTTAAATAAAGTATCTGCATAGGCAACTACACAAGGGCCACTTAAAGAGTCTTTTGCGCAAAAAAGAGCATGCGCTGTACCCAATGCCTCTTCTTGAACATATACAGATCCTTTGGTTCCTAATTCTTTGGCTATTTGTAATAAATTATCTTTTGTATCTGCTGGAAATCCTTTTTTTGCTGGTCCAATTATAAAAGCAATTTCATCTATTTCTTCATCTATTACAGAGGAAATATCTTCTACCAATCTTTGTACAATTGGTTTCCCTGCTATTACTGTTAAAGGCTTAGGAACTGTTAAAGTATGTGGTCTTAAGCGAGACCCAATGCCGGCCATTGGTACAATTATTTTCATATATTTCTTTTTCAAAATTAAAGAGGCAATATACTACTAATAAAAAGATTTTAAAAAAATGAGATTACTTAAATCACATTAATAAGAAGAAAAATAAGAACTACTAACTGAAATTAAATGCTCAAAAAACCCAAGCCTTTGAATGGGTTTTTTGTTTCTTTGTAAAAAATTATAAATAGTGAATTATTTATCAGTAGAAAATATCTCTAAAGCATACGGAGAACGCATTTTATTTGAAAACATTTCTTTCGGAATTAATAAAGATCAAAAAGTTGCTTTTGTTGCAAAAAACGGAAGTGGTAAAACATCTATCTTAAATATTATTGCAAACTTAGATGTACCAGATTCTGGACAAGTAGTTAGTAGAAAAGGTATTTCTATTGCATATTTAGCCCAAAAAGATGATATCAATCCTGATTTAACTATTGAAGAAACTATTTTTGCTACCGATAATAAAATTCTTTCTATTGTAAATCAATATGAAAAGGCACTAAAAAACCTTGATGATGGTGATGCTTATCAAGCTGCCTTCGATTTAATGGACCAGCATAATGCTTGGGATTTTGAAACGCAATACAGACAAATTTTATCTAAATTAAAATTAGAAGATTTAAGCTTAAAGGTTGGTGCACTTTCAGGAGGGCAAAGGAAAAGACTATCGCTAGCTATTGTGCTTATTAATAAACCAGATTTATTAATTTTAGATGAACCAACAAATCATCTAGATCTAGAAATGATAGAATGGTTAGAAGCTTTCTTTGCAAAAGAGAAAATAACCCTATTTATGGTAACGCATGACCGGTATTTTTTAGAACGTGTTTGTAACGAGATTTTAGAATTAGACGAAGGTAAAATATATAAATACAAAGGAAATTATTCATATTACTTACAGAATAAAGAAGAGCGTTTGGCCCTAGAGGCTACCAACTTAGGGAAAGCTAAAAGTTTGTTTAAAAAAGAATTAGAATGGATGCGCAAGCAACCAAAAGCAAGAACCACAAAATCGAAGTCTAGAACAGACGATTTTTACCAAATTAAAGAGAGTGCGCACCAGCGTAGAAAAGACCACCAGGTGCAGTTAGAAATTAACATGGAACGTCTTGGAAGCAAAATTCTAGAACTACATAAAGTAGATAAATCTTTTGGCGACAAGAAAATACTTGATAATTTCGATTATATTTTCAAACGCGGAGAAAGAATTGGCATTATTGGTAAAAACGGAACGGGAAAATCTTCTTTTTTAAATATTATAACAGAAAAAGCGGAGTTAGACGGTGGAAAGGTTGTGCTAGGTGAAACTGTAAAGTTTGGGTATTATACGCAAGCCGGAATACAAATTAAAGAAGGACAAAAAGTTATTGAAGTTGTAAAAGAATTTGGAGAATTTATTCCGCTTTCTAAAGGTAGAAAAATATCTGCGTCTCAATTGTTAGAGCGTTTTTTATTCGATAAGAAAAAACAATATGATTTTGTTGAAAAACTTTCTGGTGGAGAACAAAAACGTTTGTACTTATGTGCTGTTTTAATTCAAAACCCTAACTTTTTAATTTTAGATGAACCTACCAATGATTTAGATGTTGTTACCTTAAATGTTTTAGAAAACTTCTTACTAGATTACCCAGGTAACCTATTAGTGGTTTCTCATGACAGGTACTTTATGGATAAAATTGTAGATGCACTTTTTGTTTTTAGAGGCGAAGGTGTTGTAGAGAATTTTCCAGGGAATTATTCAGATTTTAGAGCCTATGATGGCTCTGCACCCAAAGAAATTGCAGAAAAGCCTGTTGCAAAAACAGCAGCAACAAAAACTGAGAAGAAAGCAATTAAAAATACATTAACTTTTAATGAAAAAAGGGAATTTGGTGCTTTAGAAGGAGATATTGAAAGGCTTCAAAAGAAAAAATTAACAATTGAAACAGCTTTTTTAAATGTAGAAATTGCTCCTGAAGATATTTCGAAAAAATCTAAAGAACTGCAAGAAACCATAGAAGGTATAGAAGAGAAAGAAGAGCGTTGGTTAGAGCTTACTATGAAATTAGAAGATTAAACGCTTACAATGTCTGACTCTTTTAATAAGGCTTGATTATTGAACCTTAATAACACTTGCGCAACAGCAACGGTGTCTTTTTCGCAGTAATCTACTATTCTTTGTAGGTTTTTTTCTTCATAATAAACTTTTGCAACTTCACTGCCATCAATATCATCTTTAGGAGAAGGAATGCCTAAAATAGAGGTTAGTAGTTTTAAGGAAGTATAATGCTTATAGTCTCCAAACTTCCACAATTCTAAAGTATCTAAATGTGGTACTTCCCAAGGTTTTTTACCAAATAAATTCAGTTTATTAGGCAATGCTATTTGATGTACAATCATTCTTCTAGCAATAAAAGGAAAATCGAATTCCTTTCCATTATGTGCACATAAAACATTACTTTTCTTAACAAAATGTTTATCTAATAGTGCTTTAAAATTAGTTAATAGCGTATGCTCATTATCACCAAAAAAAGAAGTTAAGCGCAACTGCTTTTTCTTTTCTACCTCCACAAAATATCCCACAGAAATGCATATTATTTTTCCAAATTCTGCCCAAATACCGGCGCGATCGTAAAATGCTTCCGCTGTAAATTCTTCTTTACGCTGGTATTGTGTTTTCTTTTCAAAGAGAGCTTGTGTTTCTTTTGAGAGTTCTTTCCAATTCTCTTTTTGCGGAACTGTTTCAATATCTAAAAACAAGATATCCTGTAATTTAATGGACAAATTCATAGCAATGGGTTTTTCTTTTTCAAAAATAAAGATAGTAAAAATAAAAAAGCTCTAAAAATTAATTTAGAGCTTTTAAGATTTACAAATAATTAGAAACTTATCTAATTACTAATTTTTTAGTCGCTATTTTACCTGCTTCCATTACTTTAAGAATATAAATTCCGGCGCTAATTGCAGACACATCTATAGTAGCGTTTGTCCCAGAAAAATTTGTTACTAAAACTTTCTTTCCTATTACGTTAAAAATAGCAACCTCTTTTACACTAGTACTTCTAGAAGAAATTGTAAACTCTTTGTTTGTAACCGGATTTGGGTAGGTTGCAAAACCTTCAATCACGTTGTTTTTTATAGATGCTGTAGCATTAGTAAAAGTTCCTACTGAAATAATAGAACCAAAAGTAGCACCACCTTGACAAGACCCATTACCATTTAAACTTCCATTAGAAAAAACCCAATTAGATTCGTTAAAAGTTCCTCCGTTGTCAGAAGTTCCATTACTTCTTTTAGCATAACCATCTTTATATTCCCAATTAGTACTACTACCATCTGTACCTTCCAGCCCATATTGGTCTATAACCGAAGAGTCAGAATCTTTAATAATCCGAACCCTATCATCACCATTTATACTTAAAGCATTTGAAGCTATAATTTTAGCATTATCCAATGAAGGAAATTCAGCATTAAAAATAGTTAAATCTGCATCAGCAACAACATAAACAAAACCATCTGTAACAGTGCCAAAATCTGCTAAACTTTGAGTATTCCCCCACGTAGTATTAGCACTGTCTCTTATACACATCTGACGCTGCCGACGACTCCTTACGTGT
>CAJXTJ010000103.1 GCA_913061165.1 uncultured Polaribacter sp. | reverse complement strand
AGATGTAGAGAGGTCTCGTGGGCTCGGAGATGTGTATAAGAGACAGGTTATAGATTTCTTTTCCAGAGGCATTGCCATAGTTAACCAAAACAAGTGCTTGTTTCTCATATACACCGCATTCTCCAAAACGTTTTCCTTTAAAACCAGCTTGTTCTATTAACCATCCTGCAGGAACTTTAACCTCAGTTTTAGAAACGTTATAACTAGGAGCTTTTGGATACTCTTTTTGAAGTTCTAAAAATTTAGATTTAGGAATCACAGGGTTTTTAAAAAAACTACCGCTATTTCCAATTTCTTTTGGATCTGGAAGTTTCGATTTTCTGATAGCAATTACGGCATCAGAAATATCTTTTAAAGTAGGCTTTGTTATATCTCTTGATTTTAATTCTATTTCAATAGCACCGTAAGAAGAATTTAGATTATGGTTTCTTTTAGTTAACTGAAAGCTTACAGCGGTAATAATATATTTTCCTTTTTCTTTATTCTTAAAGATAGAATTTCTATAGTCAAAATTACAAGATTCGTTTGAAAACTGAATTAATTTACCTGTTTCAATTTCTAGAGCTTCAACTTTAGTTATGGTGTCTTTTACTTCCACTCCGTAAGCACCAATATTTTGAATTGGACAAGTACCCACATTTCCTGGGATCAGCGATAAGTTTTCTATGCCACCGTAATTATTTGAAACACACCATATAACAAGTTCGTGCCAATTTTCGCCAGCATTTACAGTAAGATAAATAGTATTGTCATCTTCTCTATCAATAGAAATTCCTTTAATATCAAGATGTACAACTAACGCTTCAATATCTTTTGTAAGTAACATATTACTTCCTCCAGAAATTAAGAAAATATTTTTTTCTACTTTTAAAAGCTGTTGCAATTCATAAACAGAAGCCACAGAAATAAAACGTTTGGCATTTATGGCAATACCAAATGTATTATACTTCTTTAGAGATATGTTTTCTTGAATATTCAACTAATTAGGATATTGTTTTAAGGCTGCTGCTAAAATTTCTATAGAACGGTTTAAATCTATTTTGTTTAAAACATATGCCATTCTTATTTGGTTTTTTCCTTCTCCCGGTGTAGAGTAGAATCCGCTTGCCGGCGCAACCATTACTGTTTCATTATTTAAATTAAAATCTTCTAACAACCATTGTGCAAAATGGTCAGAGTCTTTAACAGGCAATTCGGCTACACAGTAAAAAGCACCTTTTGGGTTTGCAACTTTTACACCCTCTATTTTTTCTAGCCCTGCAATTAATGTATTTCTTCTAGCTACATATTCTTCAATAACATCATCAAAATAAGATTGCGGCGTATCTAAGGCAGCTTCACTTGCAATTAATGCGTATGTTGGCGGACTTAATCTTGCTTGTGCAAATTTAATGGCAGTTTTTATAAATTCATCGTTTTTAGAAACAATACAACCTATTCTTGCCCCGCACATACTGTAACGTTTAGAAACAGAATCTATTACAATTGCATTGTTATCTATTCCTTCTAAGGATAAAACAGATGTATGTTTTAAACCATCATATGTAAATTCTCTATACACTTCATCGGCAATTAAAAATAAATCATGTTTTAAGACAATCTTTTTCAATTTTTCAATCTCTTCTTTAGAATATAAATAACCTGTGGGATTTCCAGGGTTACAAATTAATATTGCTTTAGTTTTATTAGTAATTAATTTTTCAAACTCTTCAATTTTTGGCAGTGCAAAGTTATTTTCAATTTTGGAAATAACTGGCACAACGGTTACACCAGAAGCAGTAGAAAAGCCATTGTAATTGGCATAAAATGGCTCTGGTATAATAATTTCATCTCCAGGGTCTGTAATACTACCAATTGTAAAAAGCAAAGCTTCAGAACCACCAGTAGTTGCAATTATATTATTTGCAGTAACCGGTATGTTGTTTTTTATATAATATTTTGCCAACTTAGTTCTGTAAGTTTCAGAACCTTCAGAACGTGCGTAAGCTAAAGTCTCTAAAGTGTTATTTTTAACTGCGTCTAATGCAATTTTCGGCGTTTTAATGTCTGGCTGACCTATGTTTAAATGAAATACTTTAACGCCTCTTTTCTTAGCGTCTTCAGCAAATGGCACCAATTTTCTAATTGGAGATTCTGGCATTTGTATTCCTTTCTTAGATATTAAAGGCATATAGTTTTGTGTATAAAATTAACACTGCAAATTTGCGAAATTTATTCTAGATGATGCCTAATATTACCAAAAGTTTAAGGCTTAATTTATTTTAAAAAATAAGAATACACAAATCTTATTATCGTAAATTTTTTAAAGCTCCTTTTAATTAAAATATGAATGGTTTAGATATTGTGTATCATGGGAAACATTTGGTTAGAGAAAAGGTACAAGATATTTTAACTAAAAACCGTCTGAAAAGAATTCAGTTACATTTTTCACTAATTTTTGATATATATATTCAAGCCTTCTTATAAAATTAAAACGGTTGTTAAAAATTCTAGTGCTGATAAAGTAGGCTTAAAAGCAGGAAATTTAATTATAAGAATTAATAGAAAACCAGCATACTATTAGAAAATAGAAGATATTGTTAATGACTATTAAATTTCACTTAGAAAAAAAAATCTAATTGTCTGAAAGAATGCTTTTTTCTTTTTCTAAAGAAATTTCTTTGTTCACAAAACCTTTAATTTTAATTACTTTCACAGCGTTTTTTGTATTGGAAGTAATGGTAATAGATTTCGAGAAGCCACCAACCCTTTTCGTGTCATAAGAAACCTTTATTTCTCCTTTTTCTCCTGGCATAATAGGATTTTCTGGTTTTTTAGGCACTGTACATCCACAAGAAGATTTTATACTTTGTATTATTAAAGGTGCATCTCCAATATTTGTAAAGACAAATGTTCTTTCTCCTTCTGAGCCTTTAATTATTTTTCCATAATCAATGGTTTCTTGTTCAAATTTAAATTCTTGAGAATTTATTGATAAAGTAGCAAATAATACTAAAAGAAGCGTTCCTAATGTTTTCATAATGTAATTTTACATTACAAAATTAAGACTAATAATTTGTTTTAAAAAATCAACTACTTATTTTTTCTACAAAATAGAGTTTTGTATTTTTGCATCCTATATTTTCAAAACTATTCCAAAATATGACAATTCCATCTAAATATGATGCAAGCCAGGTAGAAGGTAAATGGTATGACTACTGGATGAAAAATAATTACTTTCATTCAACGCCAGACGAAAGAGAACCTTATACAATTGTAATTCCGCCACCAAACGTAACAGGTGTGCTGCATATGGGTCATATGCTAAATAATACGATTCAAGACGTTTTAATTAGACGTGCACGTTTATTAGGTAAAAATGCTTGTTGGGTTCCAGGAACAGATCATGCATCTATTGCTACAGAGGCAAAAGTTGTTGCCAAGTTAAAAGAGCAAGGAATTAGTAAAAGCGATTTAACAAGGGAAGAATTTTTACAGCATGCTTTTGATTGGAAGGATGAATATGGAGGAAAAATTTTAGAACAGTTAAAGAAGCTAGGTGCTTCTTGTGATTGGGAAAGAACTTCTTTTACAATGGACCCTGAAATGTCTGAGTCTGTAATTAAGGTTTTTGTTGATTTATACAACAAAGGTTTAATTTACAGAGGATTTAGAATGGTAAATTGGGATCCTGTAGCAAAGACAACATTGTCTGATGAAGAAGTGATCCATGAGGAAAGACAAGGAAACTTGTACTATTTAGAATATAAAATTGAAGGCTCAGAAGATACGTTAACGATAGCCACTACAAGACCAGAAACTATTTTTGGTGATACAGCAATTTGTATAAATCCTAATGATGCACGTTTTTCGCATTTAAAAGGAAAGAAAGCAATTGTTCCTTTATGTAATCGAGTTATTCCTATTATTGAAGACGAATATGTTGATATTGAATTCGGAACCGGTTGTTTAAAAGTAACACCTGCCCATGATGAAAATGATAAAAATTTAGGGGATAAACATCAATTACAAGTAATTGATGTTTTTAATGATGATGCTTCTTTAAATTCCTTCGGATTGCATTACCAAGGGAAAGACAGATTTGTTGTTCGTGCAGAAATTTCTAAAGAATTAGAAGAAAAAGGGTTTTTAGTAAAAACAGAAGTTCACACAAATAAAGTAGGAACCTCAGAAAGAACCAAAGCAGTTATCGAACCAAGATTGTCAGATCAATGGTTTTTAAAAATGAAAGATTTAGCAAAACCTGCTATTGATGCTGTTTTAGGCGAAGACCCAACAATTAATTTATATCCAAAGAAATTCGAAAATACGTACCGTCATTGGATGGAGAATGTTCGTGATTGGAACATTAGTCGCCAGCTTTGGTGGGGACAACAAATTCCTGCTTATTTTTATGGAGACGGAAAAGAAGATTTTGTCGTTGCTGAAAATATAGAGAATGCATTAATTCTTGCTCAAGAGAAAACACACAACATACAACTCACCATTAAAGATTTAAAACAAGACGAAGATGCATTAGATACTTGGTTTTCCTCTTGGTTGTGGCCAATGTCTGTTTTTGACGGAATTCGAAATCCTGAAAATGAAGAAATTAAATACTACTACCCAACAAACGATTTAGTTACAGGGCCAGATATTTTATTTTTCTGGGTGGCAAGAATGATTGTTGCTGGGTATGAATATAAAGATGAAAAACCTTTTCAGAATGTTTATTTAACAGGTTTGGTTAGAGATAAACAAAGACGTAAAATGTCTAAATCTTTAGGAAACTCTCCAGATGCTTTAAAACTAATTGAAGACTACGGCGCAGATGGTGTAAGGGTTGGTTTATTATTAAGTTCTGCTGCGGGTAATGATTTAATGTTTGAAGAAGATCTCTGTCAGCAAGGAAAAGGGTTTGCAAATAAAATATGGAATGCTTTCCGTTTGATAAAAGGTTGGGAAGTAGATGCGAGTTTACCTCAACCAGAAACTTCAAAAATAGGGTTGGTTTGGTATGAAGCAAAGTTTCAAAAAACGTTGGCAGAAATTGAAGACCATTTTTCTAAATATCGCTTGTCTGACGCTTTAATGGCAATTTATAAACTAATTAATGATGATTTTTCTTCTTGGTTATTAGAGATTGTAAAACCTGCATATCAGCAACCAATAGACAAGAAAACATTTGATGCCATTATTGAAGTTTTAGAAAATAACTTAAAAGTATTACATCCTTTTATGCCTTTTTTATCGGAAGAAATCTGGCAATATATAGCAGATAGAACTCCCGAAGAAGCTTTGATTATCTCTAAATATCCAATATTAAAAGATTCTGATGCTAAAATTATTGAAAACTTTGAGTTTGCAACCGGAGTTATTTCAGGAATTAGAACCATTAGAAAAGATAAAAATATTTCTTTTAAAGATGCTGTAGAATTATTTGTAATCGATAATGATACCAATTCAAAGGAATTTAACGCTGTTATTAAGAAGTTAACAAATACTTCGATTATAAAAATAGTTACAGAGAAAGTAGAAGGAGCATCATTTAGAGTAAAGTCTAATGAATATTTTGTACCTATTTCTATTGAAAATATAGATGTAGAAGCAGAAGTTAAGAAGTTAGAAGCAGAGCTAAAAAGAGCAGAAGGCTTCTTATTTGGAATTGCAAAGAAGCTCTCTAATGAACGCTTTGTTGCAAACGCACCAGATGAAGTAATTACAGTAGAACGTAAAAAAGAAGCAGATACCCTTGCAAAAATAGAAACGATTAAAAGCAGTTTAAAAGCTCTAAAGTAAGAAACCAGTAACAAAAGTAATCTAAATTGAGTACCATAACCTGGGCTTATAACAATTAAACAAATTAAACAAAGTAAAGAATGAAATCATTAATTATCCCTGTAACAATTTTCGCATTATTAGCAACATCTTGCGTATCGAAAAAAAAGTTTGTAGCCTTAGAAACTAAGTATACAGATACCAAAGGAAGTCTTCAAAAAACAACATTAGAAAAAGAGGCATTAGCAGCAAAATTTGCAACCATTGAAAGACGTGTAGAAACTTACAATCAAAAAATAAATTCTTTAAAAAGTGACAATGTTACTTTAGAAAAAGAAAATAGTTTAAAGTTAGATATGGTTGGTAATACAGCTGTTATTTCAAAAGAAACAAGATTGTTAATGAATAAAACGTTGGCAAAAGTTGATGCTAGCAAGCTTGCAGGAGCAAAGAATTTAAAGGATTCTTTAAATTTAGCTGTTGCGTATAACTTAAAACAATCTATAGATATCTCTGATTTAGAGAATTCTGATGATGTGAATATTAATATAGATCAGACTGTTGTTATGATTTCAGTTTCAGATAAATTATTATTTAATACCGCAAGTTATCAAGTAAAAAGAGGTGCATACAAGTTAATAGCAAAATTAGCAGCTATTATAAAATCTGAACCTAGTATGGATGTTATGATAGAAGGACACACAGATTCTAGAACAATAAGTAATGCTGTTGTGCAAGATAATTGGGACTTGAGTGTGAAAAGAGCAACTTCTATTGTAAGACTTTTAGAGAAAAAGTATAATGTAGAAGGAAGTAGGTTGATTGCTTCTGGTAGAGGTAGTACAATGCCTTTAGTAGATAACTCTTCAAGTGAGAATAGAAGAAAAAACAGAAGAACTAGAATTGTAATTTTACCAAATTTAGATAAATTCTTTTCAATTTTAGCGGGTGAAACTGGACTAAAAAATTAGAAAGTAAACGTACTTATAAATATAAAATGTGCTGTATACAGCACATTTTTTTTGTCTTCATTTTAAATATTTATAGTAATTGATAATTGGTTAGATTAAAATAAATAGTAAAGATTAGCGGTATTTATTTAAATATTACCTTTGAAACTTATAAAATGTATTTATGAAAATTATTGCAATGATTCCCGCACGCTACAGTGCATCTCGTTTTCCTGGTAAACTAATGAAAGATTTAGGTGGTAAAACAGTTATTTTAAGAACTTTTGAGGCCGCTTTAAGTACTCATTTATTTGATGAGGTATATGTTCTGTCTCTTATACACATCTGACGCTGCCGACGACTCCTTACGTGTAGA
>CAJXTJ010000102.1 GCA_913061165.1 uncultured Polaribacter sp. | reverse complement strand
ATCTACACGTAAGGAGTCGTCGGCAGCGTCAGATGTGTATAAGAGACAGACCCTAAAGAATGGAAAAACTTGAAAATACATAGAAATCGCAAATACTGTAGTGCACATTATGAACTCTTACAGCTAAAAATTTCTTATTTTAGCAACTGAAAAAACAAACACCAATATGGATTTAAACTTCAATAAAAACGAAGATTATAATAAACTTTTAGTCTCAGATTTACGCAAACGTTTTGTAAAAGTTAAACTAGGTGGTGGTAAAAAAAGAATTGATAAGCATCATGAGAAAGGTAAAATGACCGCTCGTGAAAGAATTGATTACTTATTAGACCCAAAAGCAAAATCTATAGAAATTGGTGCTTTTGCAGGTGAAAACATGTATGCAGAACATGGCGGATGTCCTTCTGGTGGTGTTGTTATAAAAATTGGCTACATAAAAGGGAAGCAGTGTGTTGTTGTAGCAAACGATGCAACAGTAAAAGCAGGTGCATGGTTTCCTATTACTGGAAAGAAGAACTTAAGAGCTCAAGAAATAGCTATAGAAAATAAATTACCAATTATCTATTTGGTAGACTCTGCAGGAGTCTATTTACCAATGCAAGATGAAATTTTTCCTGACAAAGAACATTTCGGGCGTATTTTTAGAAACAATGCAATAATGAGCAGCATGGGTATTACACAAATTTCAGCAGTCATGGGAAGCTGTGTTGCCGGTGGCGCCTATTTACCAATTATGAGCGATGAAGCTATTATTGTAGATAAAACAGCAAGTATTTTTCTTGCGGGAAGCTACTTAGTAAAAGCCGCTATTGGAGAATCTATTGATAACGAAACTTTAGGTGGTGCAACTACCCATTGTGAAATCTCTGGAGTTATAGACTACAAAGCCAAAGATGATAAAGACGCCCTTAACAAAATAAAATTTATAGTTGATAAAATTGGTGATTATGAAAAAGCTGGTTTTAGTAAGACTGAATCTTTTCCACCAAAAGAAAAAGAAGATGATATCTTCGGAATACTACCTAAAGAAAGAAATGCTCAATATGATATGCTCGAAATCATAAAGCGTTTAGTAGACAATTCTGAGTTTGAACAATATAAAGAAGGGTACGGAAAAACTATTTTAACAGGGTATGCCAGAATAGATGGTTGGGCAGTTGGTATTGTTGCCAATCAAAGAAAACTCGTAAAAACGAATACAGGAGAAATGCAATTTGGTGGTGTAATTTATAATGACTCTGCAGATAAATCTGCACGTTTTATAGCAAATTGTAATCAGAAAAAAATACCTTTAATTTTCTTGCAAGATGTTACTGGTTTCATGGTTGGTAGTAAATCTGAGCATGCCGGAATTATTAAAGATGGTGCAAAAATGGTAAATGCCGTTAGTAACTCTGTGGTGCCTAAATTCACAATTATTATCGGAAATTCATACGGGGCAGGTAATTACGCAATGTGTGGAAAAGCATATGACCCTAGATTAATTGTGGCTTGGCCTTCTGCTGAGTTGGCTGTTATGAGTGGCAATTCTGCTGCTAAAGTGTTACTACAAATAGAAACAGCCTCCCTTAAAAAACGTGGTGAAAAAATTACACCAGAAAAAGAGGCTGAATTATTTGACAAGATAAAATCTCGATATGACGCACAGGTTTCTCCTTATTATGCTGCTGCGAGAATATGGACGGATGCAGTTATAAATCCGTTAGATACTAGAACTTGGATTTCTATGGGAATTGAGGCTGCAGACCATGCTCCTATCCAAAAAAAATTTAATATGGGTGTTTTACAAGTATAATATATATTTTAAAATGCATTTAAAATTTTAAAAACCACAATCAAATTTCTACATTTGTAAGTATAAAAAATAATTATAAGAAATGGGTAGAGCATTCGAACTTAGAAAAGGACGCAAAATGAAACGTTGGTCAGCAATGGCTAAAACCTTTACCAGAATTGGTAAAGATATTGTTATGGCTATTAAAGATGGCGGCCCTAACCCCGATTCAAACTCTAGATTAAGAGCTGTAATGCAGAATGCAAAAGCTGCAAATATGCCTAAAGAAAACGTAGAGCGCGCCATAAAAAAAGCAACTGATAAAGATACTGCAGACTATAAAGAAGTTTTATTTGAAGGCTATGCGCCACACGGAATTGCACTTCTTTTAGAAACAGCAACTGATAATAACAATAGAACTGTAGCAAATGTTAGATCTGCTTTTAACAAGTGTGATGGAAATTTAGGAACTTCTGGCTCTGTTGTTTTTATGTTTGATCGTGTGTGTACTTTCACTGTTAAAAAAGAAGACATTACCATTGATTTAGAAGACTTAGAATTAGAATTAATAGAATTTGAAGTTGAAGAAGTTTTTGATGATGAAGAAGGAATCATAATTTATGCTCCGTTTGAGCAATTTGGTGCAATTCAAACTTTCTTTGAAGACACAAATACTGAAATTATATCTTCTGCTTTTGAAAGAATACCTACTACAACCACAAAGCTCTCTGAAACACAGCAAGCAGACGTAGAAAAGCTTTTAGAAAAATTAGAGGAAGATGACGATGTACAGAATGTATATCATTCAATGGAGATGTAATCCATTCACTTTATATAAATATGAAATCCAATGTTTTTTTACGTTGGATTTTTTTTGTAGCTGTTTCTATAAAATTATCTAAAAAATAAATTTCTTTAGGAATTTCAAATCGTGATAGGTTTGCTTTTTGAATATCGATAGGAATACTGCCTCCTTCAATAATTAATATCAATTTTTCTCCTAGTTTTTCATCAGGTATTGCTGCTACAAAAAAACGTTGCACTATAATTTTAGATAATTTATCTTCTATACGTTCTGGATGCAATTTAATTCCGCCAGAATTTATAACGTTGTCAAGTCTTCCCAACCACTGAAATTGTGTGTCAGAAACTAGAGCAACTACGTCATTTGTAAAAACAACTTCGTTGGAAACTTTTGAATTTTCTATGACCAGACAATTTCTTTCATCTTTATAAATTGTTGTGTTTGGTAATGTTTCATAAAACCCGTTATTACCCGCATTAGTTGCCGAAACAAGCTCTTTTCTAGAAACAGACTTTTTACCACTTGCGCTCAATGAAGAAAATCGATTCAATTTCTTAACTGCAATATGTGTAATGGTTTCCGTCATACCATAAGTACAATAAACTTCAGTAGCTAGCGGTTGTAGTTTTTCTTGAAGCCTGTTTGAAACGAAACCACCGCCCACAATTAGTTTTTTAATAAGGTCTAGTTTATCAATAGAATTTTCTAATTGTAATGGCACCATTGCAGTAAAGTCATATGCTTTAGAATTCTCTTTTAACGGATTAGAACTCGCATTTACAACATCTAAATGCCAACCTAAGGTTAGTGCTCTCACCAACATCATTTTACCCGCTATATATGTTATAGGCAAACATAATAAGGCTGTTTTTTTTTCTTTCAACTGAAAGAAATCTCCCGTTGCCAAAGCAGAATAGTGCATTTGTTTTTTTTGTAATTGAATTAACTTTGGCGCTCCTGTAGAGCCAGAAGTTTTAACAACTACAAATTCTTTTTCGGAAAACCAATCTTCTAAAAAATAATGAATTTCAGGAGAAAAATGAAGCGCATATGCAAGCAAATCATCAATGGCATCAAATGAATTGTTGTTTAACCTAAAAGATTTATGAAAAGTAGTATGCTTCAACATTTTTTAAACCTATATGGTTTCTTTTAAACTATCTGGTTTTGTAATTTTCCCTGTTAATTTCTCTTTCCAATCTGTCCAGCCATATTTTTTTGAAAATAAAAATAACATAATAGGATACAAAATAAAAACTGGTAAAAACATTTCCCAAGATACAGAGGGTTCAGAAATATCCTTGTAAAGAGCATCCGTTTGGAAGACTGTCCAATCTGTAGTCACAAAAAATGCGGCTGTAATATTATTAACCGCATGCAAACCTAACGCAATTTCAGTTCCTTCATCCATTAAAGTTACAATTCCGAAAAACAAACCTGTACCAATATAAAAAACCATTGTTATTTGTCCTAGTTTGGCAACTTCTGGATTTGTACCGTGTAACAAACCGAAAACTACAGAAGTCACTACTAAAGGTACCCATCTGTTTTTAGCTAAAACACCAATTCCTTGCATAAAATACCCTCTAAAAAGTAGCTCTTCAAAACCTGTTTGAAAAGGAATGAATATAAAAGAAATTGCTACTAAGAGAAAGAACGGAGTTGCATTAAAATTCCAAATAAAATTTTCTGGAGCCAATAAAATAGAAGCATAGGTCATACCAACCGCTAAAACTCCCCAAACAAAAAAACCATAAAAGAATCGTTTCCAATCTACTTTAGTTCTACTTGTAATTAAAGAAGTAAAACTTCTCTGATGAATATATTTTACACCTATAAACAAGAAAATTAATCCAACTAAAAACATCACTAGCAATAAAAATAGCAAGAAATTTTTATCTAAACCCGCAGTCATAAAATTGTCTTTTGCAAACTCTGTAAATTGAATAGTATTCTTTGATTTTGCCCAACCTGCCATCGTCAATGGTAAAGCACCTAATAACTGCCAACCAAAAAACACAATTACAATTGTAAACAACCAATGATACCATTCGTTTTTACCTTTATAAGCTTGTTCAATATAATTCATATTTTATAAATTAAAATTCCATTTTTTGGAATTGTTATAATGTAATGTTCCGTTTTTAACCTCTAATGGACTCTCGAAGTTGTTGGTAAATAAACCTCCTGTGCCCAAACCTTGTGGTAATTTATTTTTTAAAGTATGTGTAAATTGTGCAATTGCGTTCAACCCAATATTACTTTCTAAAGCAGAAGTAATCCACCAATCTACATTGTTCTTTTTAGCAATATCAATCCATTCAGTAGTCCCACCAAAACCACCAACCAAACTTGGTTTTAAAATAATAAATTGTGGTTTTACCATTTTTAGTACTTCTTGCTTTTCTTGAGTAGAAAAAATGCCAATTAACTCTTCATCTAATGCAATTGGCAAAGGTGTTTTTTCACACAATAAAGCCATTTCTTGCAATTGACCTTGTTTTATAGGTTGCTCAATAGAATGTAAATCTAATTCTGACAATATTTTTAACTTCTCTAAGGCATTTTTCGGTTTAAAAGCACCATTTGCATCTACCCTTAATTCAATTTCATTAGAAGAAAACTCTTTTCGTATCGTTTTTAACAATGCTACCTCTGCATCAAAATCAATAGCCCCAATTTTCATTTTAATACAAGAAAAACCTGAATTTAATTTTTCCTGAATTTGGCTTTTCATAAACTGTTGGTCTCCCATCCATACCAAACCATTTATAATAATTGATTCTTTTCCTTTTGAAAATTCTGAAGGAAATAACTGAAATTTATTTTCACTTTGAAGAGACAAGAAAGCTTGTTCTAAACCAAATTGAATTGAAGGAAACTCAATAAGCAATACTAATAAATCTGTTAAGCCTAATTTAATATTTTCGCAAGCCCAACTTAGTTTTTCTTCATAACTAGAAACATCATCGATACTTAAACCTCTAAACAAGCCTGTTTCTCCAATACCCGTTTTACCGTTTTCCTCTAAAACAATAAACCAAGTTTCTTTCGTTCTTAAAGTCCCGCGAGAAGTACCGCTCGGATTTTTAAAATGCAATATGTATTTTTTATAGTTTGCTTTTATCAACGTAAATTCTATTTATTATTCCTCTAAGAACGTCTTAAAATTATTCAAATATGACTGGTCTTGTGCTTGAAAGGTACCTCTAAAATAAGGAAACATACATGCCATTATAAAAGACTCGCTCTGGCACGCTGCATTTAGCGTAATGGTTGTAATTCCGTTTTCTTCAGAAAACAGATAATCATCTTTCTTTAGCATGTTTTCTGCGTCATAAAAAAGTGTTACTTTTTCATTTAACACATACGCCATAATCTTCTCTGTCATTACTATTTCTTGCCCTTGATTTAGCACTACAACATCATAAACACTTCCAGTGATTCCTGGGTTTATATGTACTGGTTTCACCGATTTAATATCCGGAATCCAGTTTTTAACACTGTCTATCTGTATAAAATTACTAAAAACCTCATCTATTGGTTTATCTATAGAAACCGTTGCAGAATAATTAGTTTGTTGCACTAACAAGCCTGTTGCTAAAAAAGCGACTACTAAAGTCGAAATAATAATTAAAATTACCTTTATTGTCTTCATATATTCTATTTAAAAGAATTGTCCAATTCCGAATAATATAGCAAACAAAAAAGTACTTAAAGCTACTTTTTTTAACTCACCATCTAATTCTGCTGGGGTATTATTTCTGGATACTGTGATCATATTTTTTACTAGCGGAATAAAGGCTACTAAAAACACAAATTCATAAATTGAACTAAAGTTTAAAAAAGTATATAATAAAGCAGTAATTAACGCCCCAATAATTAGAAAATAATGATATTTTTTTGCTCTAATAGCTCCTAGTTTTACAACTAAAGTATTTTTGTTATTCGTTTTATCTTGTTCCCTGTCTCTTAAATTATTTAAATTTAAAACAGCAGTACTTAACAAGCCAATAGAAAAAGCCGGCAAAAATACCTCGAAATTAATCATTTTTGTATATAAAAAGTAGCTACCTACCACGCTTAATAATCCAAAGAAAATAAAAACAAAAATATCTCCAAATCCGCTATACCCATAAGCAGAATTACCCACTGTATATTTTATTGCTGCTGCAATTGAAGCAATTCCTAAACCAAAAAATAAGATAGAATACCCAAAACTCTCACTTCCGAAAGCTACATAAATAAGCAATAAGGCACTAAGCAAAGTAATAGTTGTAGTAGCTATCATTGCAGTTTTCATTTGCTTCGGTGTTATGGCTCCTGATGAAACCATTCTTGCTTCTCCTGTTCTGTTTTTATCAGAACCTTTTATTCCGTCTCCATAATCATTTGCATAGTTAGATAGTACTTGAAAACCAATTGTAGTGAAAATTGCCAACCAAAAGATAGACGACTCCCAGATGGAAGTCCTAATAGTATGCTCTAATAAATTGTTTACGAATTCGTTTCCTAGATAACTACCTAAAATAATACCAGATATAGACCTGTCTCTTATACACATCTGACGCTGCCGACGACTCCT
>CAJXTJ010000101.1 GCA_913061165.1 uncultured Polaribacter sp. | reverse complement strand
CTACACGTAAGGAGTCGTCGGCAGCGTCAGATGTGTATAAGAGACAGGTATTTATTAATAACAGTTTCTGCAGTCATCCCTTCAGGAATTGGCAAGGTCATTGCTGGTTTTTCTGTTGGGTTTCCTTCTACATCAAAATAATTGATTACATAATCTGTTTTCTCTAGGTTTTTAAGAACGTCAATACCTTTACCAGTAACCATAATCCGAGCCTTATCTCCTCTAAAATATTTGATTGCCGCGTTTTGTACATCAACTACCGTTACAGAATTGATGTTTTTAATATAGTTTGCATAAAAATCTTCAGGTAAATTATAAAGCGCAATGTTTAATGCATAGTTTGCTGCAGTTGCAGGTTCTTGCACATTCATTACAAAACCACCAATATATTCTTCTTTTGCATCTTGTAATTCTTTTGCAGATACCTTTTGGTAACGAATGGTATTGATCTCTTTTTGCATTTCTACAATAGCACTATCTGTAACCATATTTCTAACACCGGCAGTTGCTTTAAAAACACCTGTTTGTCTGCTTTGGCTAACTCTAGAATACGCACCATACGTATATGCTTTGTCTTCTCTTAAGTTTGCAAAAAGTCTAGCAGAACCACCGCCACCAAGAATTTTATTCGCTAATAATGCTGCGTAATAATCGGCATCACCTAGTGTTAAATCGATTGTATTTACAATAGAAATTTCAGATTGATTTGCATTAGACATGTTAACGAAATTAATTTCTGCAGTGGTAACATTTTCTGGCTTTGGAAAACTAGAAACAGGAATTTCTCCTTTTTTCCAATCAGCAAATAAAGATTTTACTAATTTTTTAGTTTTTTTAGTATCGATGTCTCCAACAATAATTAAGTATGCGTTGTTGGGCTTGTAATACGTATTAAAATTACTTTTAACAGCTTCTAATGTAATATTATTTACAGATGCTTTGCTTGTAAATTCTCCGTTTGGGTGCTTTTTACCGTATACTAAAACACGTTCTACTCTGTTCGCAATCGCAGGAATATTTTTTTCATCCGCTTTTAAACCTTCTAAAGTTACTTCTTTTTCTTTGTCGAATTCTTCTTGTGTAAATTCAGAATTTTTTACCCCATCTGCCATTAAGCCTAATACCTGTGGAAAGTATTTTTCTAAAGATCTTGCAGAAGCACCAGAACTAAAAAAGCCAACACTAGCTCCTAAAAAATCTACCGTTTCATTAAATTCATCTTTGGTAATATTAGAAGTCCCTCTACCTAGTAAATTCCCCATCATGCCAGAAACACCAGCAATTCCTCCTTCAAAATAAGGTTGATTATCTATTCTTAAGGTAGCAGCAACTTTTGGTAATTTATGGTTTTCTACCATAATTACGTTAAGGCCGTTCTCTAAAGAAAATTTTTCTGCCATTCCTAATTTTACTACAGGATCTGGCCCTGGAGTAGGCATTGTACTTCTGTCTATTTGTGCATTAGTGGCAAAAGACAGCGTTATAATTGCTATAAATGCTAAAATTTTTGTCTTCATCTTTCTTATTTTTTTTCCTTAGGTAAATATTCTAAGATTAATCTCTGATTGTTTATTAAGACGTCTATAAATTGAGTTTGTTACAAAATTAACAAGATTTACTTTATACTTCCAAAAGTAGCAAGAATCTAATAATACAGGAAACGAAAAGCTAAATAGTCACTTGATTTTAACACTTTTATTTTTTTTAATGCAATGTTGTAGCTTTCTAAAAAAGATGTATATTTGCATCCTCATTTTCAGTAGAGAAAGTGAGTTAACTAGTAGTAATACGCAAAACAAATAGTATGTACGCAATCGTAGAGATAGCAGGGCAGCAGTTTAAAGTAGCACAAGACCAAAAGGTGTATGTTCACCGTTTAAAAGGAGAAGAAGGATCAAAAGTTACTTTTGATACTGTTTTTTTACTTGATAACAATGGAACGATATCGATTGGCGCCCCAGCTATAAAAGGAGCCGAAGTAACGGCAAAGATTTTAGGTCACTTAAAAGGTGATAAAGTAATCGTTTTCAAAAAGAAAAGAAGAAAAGGTTACATTAAGAAAAATGGACACAGACAAGCTTTAACTGAGATTCAAATTGAATCTATTACTGCATCTGGTGCTAAAAAAACTGCTCCTAAAAAAGCAGAAACAAAAGCAGAAGCTCCAAAGGCAGAAGCTCCAAAAGCGGCAGCAGTAACTAAGGACGTAAGTTCTATGACTGTTGCAGAATTAAAAGCTTTAGCTAAAGAACAAGGTATCTCTGGATATACTTCTTTAAAGAAAGCAGAATTAATCGAAGCTTTAACTAAATAAGAATTTACAAATTTTAAAACCATAACATCATGGCACATAAAAAAGGAGTAGGAAGTTCGAAGAATGGTAGAGAATCAGAATCGAAACGACTAGGAGTAAAAATATTTGGAGGACAAGCTGCAATCGCAGGTAATATTATTGTTCGTCAGAGAGGTACAACACACAATCCAGGAGAAAACGTTTACATGGGTAAAGATCATACTTTACATGCAAAGGTTGATGGACTAGTGGAATTTAGAAAGAAAAAAGACAATAGATCTTATGTTTCTATAACACCATTTGAAGCTTAGTTAAATAAGTTTTAAAAAAGATAAAAAAGCACTAACATTTATTTGTTAGTGCTTTTTCGCGTTTTAGAACATTCCATTTTGTATTTTTACTTTTATGAAATTAGTGTATCATTTTGTAATTTTTTTGGCATCCATACTTTTGCCTTTAATTGCTGTTTTTAGTAAAAAAATAAAACTGTTTGTTAATGGTAGAAAAGATACCTTCTCTAAAATTGCCTCTTTAAAAAATGAAAAAACCATCTGGTTTCATGCTGCCTCTTTAGGTGAGTTTGAACAAGCAAGACCAATAATTGAGGCGTTAAAAAAGCAATACAAACACTATAAAATTCTTGTTACTTTTTTTTCTCCTTCTGGTTACGAGGTTAGAAAAAATTATAACTTAGCAGATGTTGTTTGTTATTTACCGCTTGATTCTAAAGGGAATGCGAAAAAGTTTATAGCAACAGTAAATCCAACTTTAGCAATTTTTATAAAGTATGAATTTTGGCCAAATCTGTTAAATGAACTGCAAAAGAAAGAAATTCAAACCATTTTAGTATCTGGAATTTTAAGGGGAAATCAATTATTTTTTAAGAGCTATGGTGGCTTTATGAAAAACTCTTTAGCCGCTTTTCATCACTTTTTTGTACAAGATGATACTTCTAAAGAATTGTTAAGTAGTATTAATTATACAAATGTAACGGTTGCGGGAGATACCCGATTTGATAGAGTTTCGGAAATTTTAAAACAAGACAATTCGTTAGATTTCATAAACAAATTTAAAGACAATACATATACAATTGTTGCTGGAAGTACCTGGAAAGAAGATGAAGAATTGTTGGTAGACTATATCAATACTAAAGCAACAGAAGATGAGAAATTTATCATTGCACCACATAATATAAAACCTGCCGCAATTATAGAACTGAAAAAATCCATCCATAAAAAAACAGTGTTGCATTCTGAAAAAGAGTGTGAAAATCTATCAGATAAACATGTTTTTATTATTGATACTATTGGTATTCTAACCAAGATATATGCAGCTGCAGACCTTGCATATGTTGGTGGAGGTTTAAAAACAGGCTTACACAATATTTTAGAGCCTGCAACTTTCGGAATTCCTGTAGTGATTGGAAATAAATACGACAAATTTAAAGAAGCTGTAGATTTGGTAAAAATAGGCGGGTGTATTTCAGTAAAAAATCAACAAGAATTTACAGAGAACTTGATCAATTTAAAAGAAGATGAAAGCTTTAGAAAATTAACGGGAGTAATTAATAAAAAATATATAAAACAGCATCGTGGTGCAACAGAATTAATTATGAATTATTTAAAAACGCATTTATAAAAATGGATTTTATACTACAACCTTGGCCTTGGTATATTGGTGGTCCGCTGATTGCAATTTCTTTGCTTTTATACTTTTATTTTGGAAAGAATTTCGGAGCTTCAACAAATTTTGAAACATTGTGTACCATGGTAGGTGCAGGAAAAGTTTCAGATTATTTTAAGAAAGATTGGAAAGAACGCGATTTTGCTTTGCTATTTGTCATCGGATTAATTATTGGTGGCTTTATTGCTGCTATTTATTTAATTCCGAATCAAGCCATTGATTTAAATCCAAAAACCGTGCAAGAGTTAGCTGATTTAGGATTTTCAAATGGCGGAAATCAGTATTTCCCCAATGAAATTTTTGGTGTAGAAGCATTTTCATCAATCAAAGGATTCTTAATTCTTTTAGTTTCCGGAGTGCTCATTGGTTTTGGAACACGTTATGCTGGTGGATGTACTTCTGGTCACGCAATTACGGGTTTAAGTAGTTTGCAATTACCTTCTTTATTAGCTGTAATCGGCTTTTTTATCGGAGGTATTATTGCAACTTGGTATTTAATTCCTTTACTATTTTAATTATGAAAAACAGCAGATTTTTAATATTAGGAATTTTTTTCGCAATCGTTTTAAGTAAAACGCAAGCCATTTCTTGGTATCGTTTTTATGAAATGTTTACCTTCCAATCCTTTCACATGTTTGGCGTTATTGGCAGTGCGGTTGTAATTTCAATGGTTTTTATGCAATTGTTTAAAAGCGGAAAAATAAAAGATATTAACGGGAATAAAATTGTACCTAAACCAAAGAAAAAAGGAATTATAAGCACCCTTTTAGGAGGAACCTTATTTGGCTTAGGTTGGGGAATTTCAGGAGCTTGTGCTGCACCTATTTTTATAATTCTAGGCTTCGAGTTAATTCCTGCTCTGATTTTGTTAGTAGGAGCGCTTTTAGGGGCCTTCATATATGGCCTGTGCAGTAAAAAATTACCAAATTAAATGAGCAAATTAGTAGATAATTTTGGACGACAAATGGAGTATGTGCGCATGGCAGTTACAGACCGTTGTAATTTGCGCTGCCAGTACTGTATGCCCGCTCAAGGAATAGATATTGTACCAAGACAAGAGTTACTCACCTTTAAAGAAATGTACCGCTTAATTCGCGTATTAACAGAATTGGGCGTTCATAAAGTGCGTTTAACCGGTGGCGAACCTTTTGTGCGTAAAGATTTTGTAGGCTTTTTAGAAATGTTGTCTCACAACGATTTGTTAGAAGCCATTAATATTACTACTAACGGCGCATTAATTTCGCAACATATTGATAGAATTGAGAAATTAGGAAAAGTAAAAGATATTAATCTAAGTATTGACAGTTTAAGTAGAGAAAAGTTTGCCAAAATTACAAGAAGAGACGCGTTTCCTGAAGTCTATAAAACATTAGAATTGCTGGAAAAAAGTAGTTTAAACTTAAAACTAAATATAGTAGTACAATCTGGTATTAATACAGATGAGATTGTCGATTTTGTAAGATTTACAAAAGATAAAAATGTAGCAGTACGCTTTATTGAAGAAATGCCTTTTAATGGAAAAGGCCAGCGTAAAATGGAAGAAAATTGGACGTTTAATAGGATTTTAAATGAGATTAAAACCGCGTTTGATGTGAAAGAACTGGTGTCAGAAAAATCATCTACTTCAAGAAATTATTCTATTGAGAACCACTTAGGAACTGTGGGAATTATTCCTGCATTTACGAGAACTATTTGCAACAATTGTAATCGAATTAGAATTACATCTACCGGAACTTTTAAAAACTGTCTATTTGATGATGGTGTTTTTAATTTAAGAGATTTTATGCGAAAGGGTGCATCTAATGAGGATTTAAAAGCGCTTTTCTTATCTTTAGTGAAAGCGAAGCCAGTAAATGGTTTTATTGCAGAAGCAAATCGTAAAAACGGAGCTGCTTTTGAGAGTATGAGCACAATTGGAGGGTAAAGAAGTTTAATAGCCAACCCAGTTAATTAATTATTTATTCTAAAAAAATGATATCCGCACAAGAAGCCTTAGAAACCGTTTTAAATTCAGCCCAAGATTTTGGGGTTGAAGAAATTCCGTTTTTAAAATCTGTTGGTAGCATTTTAAAGGAAGAAATTTTTGCAGACAGAGATTTCCCGCCGTTCAATAGAGTTTCTATGGATGGTATTGTCATCGATTATATGTCATTTAAAAACGGACAAAGAGCTTTCAAAATAGAAGGAATTCAGGCTGCAGGAAGCGAGCAAATAAAACTTGTAGATACTAAAAATTGTATTGAAGTGATGACAGGTGCCGTTTTACCAAACAATGCAAATTCCGTCATTAGATATGAAGATGTAACGATTGATAACGGAATTGCAATCATTACTATAGATACTATAAATAAAGGTCAGAACATCCATGCAAAAGGAAAAGATGGTAAGTCTGGAGCGCTCTTAATTCAAAAAAACACAATCATATCAGCAGCAGAAGTAGGTGTTTTAGCCACTGTAGGTAAATCGGTTGTAAAGGTTGCAAGACAGCCAAAAGTAATGATCGTTTCTACTGGGGATGAATTGGTTGGTGTCGCTGAAATGCCATTAGCACATCAAATTAGAAGAAGCAATGTATTTACCTTAGTTTCTTTGTTAGAAAGACTAAACATTCCTTCCGAAACTGCCCATATTACAGATGACAAACCTATTTTAAAGGCGAAAATAGCAGCCTATTTAAAAGCATATGATGTGTTGCTTTTTAGCGGTGCAGTAAGTAAAGGTAAATATGATTTTCTGCCAGAAGTTTTTGAAGAATTAGGCGTTGAAAAACGGTTTCACAAAGTAGCACAGAGACCAGGAAAACCTTTTTGGTTTGGATACGCAGCAGCCCTAAGTATGATGCATCAGGGCGGGAGTGAAAATAGGGATAAAAAGACCATTGTCTTTGGTTTTCCAGGAAACCCCATTTCGACATTTGTAAATTGTTTGGCGTATTTTTATCCTTGGTATTATAAATCAGTAGGGTTAGAAGTTAAAGAAGAAACCGCTATTTTAGCGAAGGATGTCAGTTTTAAGCCAAATTTAGCTTATTTCTTGCAAGTGAAACTTGCAAGTAAAAAAGGTCAATTAATGGCGCATCCAATTAAAGGAAATGGTTCTGGAGATTTGGCTAGTTTGGTAAAAACAGATGCGTTTATTCAGTTACCAAGTGATAAAATTGAGTTTAAAAAAGGAGAAGTTTTTCCGATACTAAAATATAGATAATGAGTGAATTCAGTCATTTAAATCCGAAAGGAAATCCTAAAATGGTAAATGTTTCTGACAAGAAAATTACCAAAAGAAC
>CAJXTJ010000100.1 GCA_913061165.1 uncultured Polaribacter sp. | reverse complement strand
GTATAGTGACGTGATTCAAATTACATTATTAACAAATAAAATCCTGTTTTCATAAATTATTTTAATGAAATCATAAATATTTAGTGTTAAATAATTGTTTTATTAAGATAAATTTAAGACTTTTGACATAATTAATTCAAATAATCATAAAAATGAAAACAAAGTTTAAAGGAATTTTAACGCTATTACTGGCGGTTGTTGTGCAATTAACGTTTGCACAAGAAAAGACTATTTCTGGTACCGTTTCTGACAAATCAGGAGTTTTACCCGGGGTAAGTGTAGTAATTGAAGGCTCCAACAAAGGAGTAGAAACAGATTTTGATGGAAAATACTCAATAGAGGCCAATTCAGGGGATGTTTTTGTATTTAGATACCTTGGATACGAAACTGCTAAAATCACAGTTGCTGCATCTAATATTATCAACGTTACCTTAAAAGAAGGTGGTGAACTGTTAGATGAGATAGTAATTACAGCGTTTGGTATTAAAAGATCAGAAAAAGCTTTAGGCTATTCTGTACAAAGTATTAAAGGAGAATCAATGACTGAAGCAAGAGAAAGCAATATTACTAACGCTATTAGTGGTAAAATTGCAGGTGTTCAAGTTACCGGAACTTCCGGTAGTGTAGGTGCTTCATCTAGAATTGTATTAAGAGGTAACTCTTCTATTACTGGAAATAATGAACCTTTATATGTAGTAGATGGTGTGCCAATTAGTAATTCTAGTTTTGGAGGTGCTGGTGCATACGGTGGTGTTGATTTACCAAACGGAGCTGCAGACATCAATCCAGATGACATAGAAACTATAACTGTATTGAAAGGACCAAATGCAGCAGCATTGTATGGTTTAAGGGCAGGTAATGGTGTAATTGTTATTACAACTAAAAAAGGAGATGCTAGTAAAAAATTCAGTGTTTCTATAAACACTAACGTTACTATGTCTAACCCTTTATTACTTCCTGACTATCAAAATTCTTATGGTCAAGGTGGAGATACAAATCACTTCAACTATGTAGATGGAGCAAGTGGTGGAATTGGTGATGGTGTAGATGAAAGTTGGGGTCCAGCATTGGATGCCGGTTTAGAGTTTGTGCAATGGGATTCTCAATTAACAAATAACGGAAACCCAACACCTTGGATATCTCATCCAGACAATGTGAAGGACTTTTTAAATACTGGTATTAATATTTCTAATAATGTTTCTATTACAAGTGGTGGTTTTAGACTATCTATTGGAAATAGCGAACAAGAAGGTATGGTACCTTTTACAGAATTAAAGAAATTTACTGTTGGTGTAAGTGGATCTTTAAAGCTTGGAGAAAGAATAACTGCTAGTGTATCTTTAAACTACTTCAACCAGGATAGTGACAACATTCCAATTACTGGTTATAATAATGAAAATCCTTTTCAACAATTTATTTGGTCTGCAAGACAAGTAAACTTTACTGACTTGAGAAATTGGAGAGATTTTCCTTTAGCTCCAGCTAACACTGCAGCAGCTGGCACTCCGTTAAACTGGAATCACAACTTTCAAAACAATCCTTATTGGGTTTTAGAAACAAACAGAAATACATTTTCTAAAGATCGTCTAATTGGAAACGTTGATTTAACGACTCAATTAACAGAGGATTTATCATTATCTACAAAGCTAGGTGTAGATTCATTTAGCCAGTTTACAACAAACAGACAAGCTGTAGGTAGTAACAACGCGCAAAACGGTGCTTATGCTGAAAGTCAAAGAAGATTTGAAGAAGTAAATGCTAGTTTCTTGTTGGATTACAACAAAAACTTTTCTGAAGACTTTAGTTTCTCTTTAAGTTTAGGTGGAAATCACATGAACAGAACTTATGATAGATTATCTGGTTCTTTACCAGCATTAGAATTACCTAATCTTTATAGTTTGTCTAACTTACAGACAGGATCGACTGCAAGTATTAGTAACTATCATAGTGACCAACAAATTAATAGTTTTTATGGTTATGGACAATTCTCTTATAAAGACATGTTCTTTATAGACTTTACAGGAAGAAATGACTGGTCAAGTATTTTACCTGTAGCAAACAGTTCTTTCTTTTATCCTTCTTTACAAGGATCTGTAGTTCTGTCTGATGTTTTTCCTGTTTTAAAGGAAAACAACATCAACTTCTTAAAAATAAGAGGTGGATGGTCTCAAGTAGGTAGTACAGGAGCTTTAGGAGCATATTCATTAAATCAAACTTTTGGATTGAGTAACTCTGGTTTTGGAAATCAAGCTAGTGTGCCTAATACACAGTTTAACCCGAACTTGAAAGCGGAAACTGTTACTGGTGTAGAATTTGGAATCGATGCAAAAATGTTTGCAAATAGATTGCGTTTTAGTGCAACTTACTATGATCAAAAAAGTGCAGATTTATTAGTACCTATTCAGGTAACTGCTGCAACAGGTTTTACAAATGTTTGGGATAATATTGCAGACATGAGTAATTCTGGTTATGAATTACAATTAGGAGGAACAATCATCAAAAAAGAAGACTTTAGTTTTGATATTGATGTAAATTTCGCTCAAAACAAGAATGAAGTTACTTCTTTGGGTGACCTAGATACTTATGTTTTAGGAGGTCAATGGGGTCTTAGTTTAGAAGCTAGACCAGGACAGCCTTATGGATCATTAGTTGGTAGAGATTTTGAAAGAACTACAAGTGGTGAAGTTATATACGAAAACGGTTTACCATTAATTGACTCAACACAAAAAATCATTGGTAATATTGCACCAGATTGGACAGGTGGAGCTTCTTTCTCAATTCGTTACAAAGCATTTGACTTATCAACTTTAATAGATGCAAAAATTGGTGGTGATGTGCATAGTATGACATACTCTTGGGGTAGATATGCTGGTACACTTTCAGAAACATTAATTGGACGTGAAACTGGTGTAGTTGGTAATGGCGTAATGTCAGATGGAAACGGTGGATATGTAGCAAACAACGTGACTGTTTCTGCAAAATCATTTAACCAATCCTCTTACTCTAATTCTATTGAATCTAGTGCAATATTTGATGCTTCTTATGTAAAACTAAGACAAGTATCAATTGGGTACACACTACCTAGAAAATTCATTGAAAATTCAGTTATTAAATCATTAAAAGTTTCAGTTGTAGGTAGAAACTTACTTATTTTACACAAAAACACTCCTCATATTGATCCTGAAACAGGTTTTAGTGCTTCTAATGGAAATCAAGGTCAAGAATTTGGTCAATACCCATCTGCAAGGAACGTTGGATTTAATATTAACATGAGATTTTAAATATATCAAAACAGACAAATTATGAAAAAAATAAATATCATTTTATATACTTTTTTAAGCTTTGCGATATTCACAGGTTGTGATGAAGGCTTTGAGGAGTTGAACGTGGACCCTAACAGTTCCACAGCTGTTCCAGCACATTTGCTTTTAGGAGGAACACAATTAACGTATATGAACACAATGTACTCAGCACAGTTAGGTGGTGATATGGGAGCATGTTGGGCACAGCAATGGTCTAAAGTTCAATATAACGATGAGGCAAGATATGTACCAAGAAGAGGTAATATAGATGCAGTTTGGAGAAACATGTATTCAAGTATTATTTCTGAGGCAAATGCAATGTATAATTTAGCAGATGCTGAGGACAATAGTGTACTAAAAGGTGCTAGTTTAGTTATGCAAGCAGTTGGATACCAAACATTAGTAGACTTTTTTGGACCTGTTCCTTTTACAGAGGCTATTAATGGTGATATTTTACAACCAGCATATGATACGGAAGCAACAGTTTATGCAGGTATCATAACTATGTTAACAGATGCTTCTGCATTATTAGCAACTGGTAACGGTAGTATTACTGCAAGTTCTGATTTATTTTATGCAGGAGATGCATCAAAATGGAAAAAATTAGCAAATTCTTTAATGTTTAGAGCATTAATGAGAATTTCTTCTACTCCAGAAAATCAGAATTCAAAAATGCAAGGACTAATGGGTAAAATGTTTGCTTCGAATGAAGATAACGCACAAATTACTTATTTAGGTGCAGCACCTGATGCAAACCCTATTTGGGAAACTATCGTAAATGGTAACAGAGCAGAATATAAAATAAACTCTGTTATTGTAGATATCTTAAATGGATTAAATGACGAAAGGTTAGCAGTATATGCTGGAACTAATGCTAGTGGAGCTATTGTAGGAAAACCTTCTGGTTTTGGTGCAGCAACAACGCTACCTAATGAAGCACTTGGATATACGTATGCAAATATATCTCCTTTAGGTGATAAATATTTAACAGCTACTCTTCCTGGTGTATTAATGTCATACTCTCAATTAAACTTTTTAGTTGCACAAGCAGCTAACGAAGGTTATATTTCTGGTGGTATTCCTATGGCATCAGCTTGGTACAGACAAGGGATTGCTGCAAGTTTTGCTTTCAATGGCATAAGCTCAGCAACGTATTTAGCACAAGAAGCTATCAACTTTTCAACACAAAGTGATGCACGTTCTAAAATTGCAACTCAAGAATGGATTGCTTTATTTGGACAAGGGTTTGAAAGCTGGACTGAATGGAGAAGAAATAAAATTCCTGTTCTTACGGCAGCAGCAGAAGGTGATATAAATGAAATACCATCACGTTTTTACTACCCAACAACGGAACCTTCTCTTAACGGAGCAAGCTATAATGCGGGTGTGGATGTAATTGGTGGAGATAAATTAACTTCAAAACTAATCTGGCAATAATAAATTTAACAACTAAAATGATTAAAATGAAAAATATAAAAATTTACTTACTAACATTATTGACCATAGTATCCTTTGGGTCTTGTGCAGATAATGATAATGACGAATTAACAGGAGGAGCCACTACTGGTGGTTTAGTAGCTGTAAACAACCAACTAATAAGTTATGTTGTGGGAAGTGGTGCTACTTATTCTGCATCTGGAAGTGTATTCCAGGGTAGAGAGCAAACTAGTTCTGTTGATGTATATAAATCTTTTGTTAATAACACTACAGGAAGTGTTAGTAATGAAATTTTACTAAAGACTATATCAATAGATAATACAACAATGGGTAGCGAGACTGCTTTCGCATTTACCTTCACATTTGCTGAATTAATCGAAGGCTTATCTATAGATGGTAACCCTCTACCATCTAGCGATGGTGATTTAAATATTGGAGATTACTGGCAATTAAGGTATATATCTAATACTTCAAACGGTGACGTTAACGCAAACTCTAAAACAACAAAAGTAGCCGTGGGAACAAGGTATGCTGGAGTTTATGAAGTTGTAGAAAGTTACTACTGGAATTCAGGTAATTTACAAGGTGGAGACTGGAATGGTAGTGAAGTAATTATCGAATCGGTAAACGCTACTATCTACAGACATAAAGGTTTAGCTTATTGGGACGATAATGTATACTATTTTACTGTAGATAATGTAACAAATGTTATTACAGCATTAGACGTAGATCTAGAAGATGCAGGTAACACCTTAAATGGTTCTCCAATAATGACTTGCTTCGGTGGTACAGGATCATTTGAAAGCATTACTTGTGATAACACTACTAGTATAGCAACACCAAACGATATAACAGGCGCGGATCAATTAGAATTCACAGTTGGTTATTTTAGAGGTGTAGGTGCTACTAGAGAGTTTTCTGAAAGAATGATTAAATTAGTAGACTAATAACTAAAAATAATATAAAATGAAAAATAAATTTATAAAAATATCATTCTCCTTTTTAGCATTATTATTAATGTTTTCTTGTGATAGTAATGATGATTACACAGGTGATTCGGTTGTGAACGCTTCATCTCCTAGCTTAACAGTAAGTTTAGGATTTTCCAATACGGAAACCCTAATCGAACAAGAAGCAAGCTACGCTTTTACAGTTTCGATATCTGAAGCGCAAATTGCAGATGTTATTGTAAACTTGGTACAAACAGCTGGAACGGCAACGGCAGGTTCTGATTTCTCAATGCCTAGTTCAGTTACAATATTGAAAGGTAATATGAGTGCTAATGGTGAAATTACTATACATTCAGATGAATTAGTAGAAGAAACTGAAACAGTTACTATTCAAATAGGTTTGGGTAATGAATCTAATGTAAACAGTGTTGCTTCTGAAACAGTTACTTTTAATATTGCTAACTTAACAGATGGAGATTTAGTAGTTGGAATGTCTTGGGCAGCCTCTAGTGCGGTTACCGATAACTATGGTACTGAAATTGGTGCTTATGATCTTGCAGATCTTAGATTACTACTTACAGACTCACCGTATACAACTGTATACGCTTCAGCAGATGGAGCAACTGCAGAAACATACGTACTTTCTGCTGCTGCGCCTGATGGTGATTATTCATTCGTAGCAGATTTTTATGCAGCAAACTATGAAATAGCATCAAACTTAGATCTTACACTTACTTTCGATCAAGTTGGAGTTATTAATGGTCAAACGCATAATTTTGCAGCAGCTTTAAGCACTTTAGATGTATGTGCAGACTTAAACTTCGTAATGGCCAGCGTTACTAAATCTGGAAACTCATATTCGTTTGCAGAAGTTGGAACAAAAAGTTCTTTTAATGCTAGTATTTTTGCTGGTACTTATTCCGAACTATCTGACAGTAATGTTAATGCTTGGTTAACTGCAGGCGCTACAATGACCGCTGGTACTGAACCTGGAGAATTAATTGTATCAGGTATTTATGATGGACTATTTGATTATTGGGGAGAAGAGTTTCAAACTGGTTTTGGAAATGAAGGTTTAGTAAAAATTTACTTAAATAGTGATGGTACGATTACACTACCTAATCAATATGCAGGGCAAACTTTACCTGGACCATATGACTATTATTACAATGGTTCTGGTACATATAATGTTTGTGAAAAAACAATAACTTTAAGCTTTGCTATGCAATTCGATCAATCTTATTCAGACGATTATCAGGCTTCAACCATTGTTTTTAAACTTGACTAATTATTAGTATCATTTAAGAATAATTAAACCACTCTTAGAAATAAGAGTGGTTTTTTAGCCTAAACTTAAAATTATGTTAACAACATATTATTTCAGTTAATCTTTCATGTATATATCGCCAATTATTTCATTAATTTGAACAAAAATATATTTGAGTAAGTAATATTCATTTTATTAATATAAGATCGCATCCAATTCGAAATTTAGAATTGAGCGCATTTTATTCGATCTATTTAGTTTTGTTTAACGAATTTATCAAAACTTTAAACCTGTCTCTTATACACATCTCCGAGCCCACGAGACCTCTCTACATCTC
>CAJXTJ010000099.1 GCA_913061165.1 uncultured Polaribacter sp. | reverse complement strand
CTACACGTAAGGAGTCGTCGGCAGCGTCAGATGTGTATAAGAGACAGGTTATAAAGTTATAAAAAACACCTTCAAAGAAGAGTAGTTATATATATATCAGTAAAGGACTTACAAATAGTATTCTTATAAAATAAAAAACCCGAAACTTTAAAAGTTTCGGGTTTTTCTTGATAAAAAATTATTGCCTTTTACAGTTATAAAGATTAATCTCTGGGAGATTTAAATCTATAATGTAAGTATGTGTAAGCATCACGAGGTATAATAGTAATCCACTTTTTGTGTTTTAAATACCATTTAAAACGAATAGAATTTGCGCCTTTTAATAGATAAGCAGCAATAAATGGGTGCAAGTGTAATTGTACCTTTTTATTCTTTGGATTAGAGATAAACTTCTCTAAATCTGCCTCTATCTTGTCTAATAAGACAATTGGTGCTTCTACATCTCCATTTTTGTTTGGGTTGGCTTCGGTAGTTTTTATACTTAACTCTGGTCTTACCCTTTGTCTTGTAATTTGTACCAATCCAAATTTACTTGGAGGTAATATTTTGTGCTTTGTTCTATCAAAAGCCATTTGCTCTTTCAAATGCTGATACAGTTTATTTCTGTTTTCAGGCTTGTGCATATCAATAAAATCTACAACAATTATTCCTCCCATATCACGCAATTGTAATTGTCGTGCTACTTCTGTTGCTGATATTAGATTTACCTCTAATGCGGTATCTTCTTGAGATCCTGCTTTGTTAGAACGGTTTCCACTGTTTACGTCTATAACGTGTAAAGCCTCTGTGTGCTCTATTACTAGATATGCACCTTTGCTCATAGAAACTGTTTTACCAAAAGACGTTTTTATTTGTCTTTCTATTCCATATTTTTCAAAAATTGGAATTTCTGATGAATGCAATTTTACTATTTTCTCCTTTTCAGGATAAATTTCTTGCAAGTACTCTTTAATTTCTAATTGAAGCGTCTCATCATTGGTAACAATACTTGTAAAACTTTCATTCATAACATCTCTTAAAATAGAAGATGCTCTGTTTAGTTCACTCAATATTTTTGTTGGAGTATTCGTATTTGCAATGCTTTTACACATTTTTTTCCAACGCTCTAATGAGTTTTGCAAATCTTTATCTAGCTCTGCTACCTTTTTCCTTCGGCGACAGTTCTTAAAATAACGCCAAAACCTTTTGGCCTTATGCTCTTTGCTAATCTTTTTAAACGTTCTTTTTCTTTTGGATCTTCAATTTTTTGAGAAACTGAAACTCTATTAGAAAAAGGAACTAATACCAAAAATCTACCAGCTATAGAAAGCTCAGAACTTAATCTTGGCCCTTTTGTAGAAATTGGTTCTTTAACAATTTGTACTAACAGATTTTGACCTGTTTTAATTGCTTTATTTATACTACCGTCTTTATTAATTTCTTCCTCAAATCGGAAGTTTTTTAAAGTGAATTCTTTATACTTACCTGTGCTTACTTTCTTAATGAATGTATTTAATGAGTTAACCTGCGCACCTAAGTCATGATAATGTAAAAACCCATCTTTTGGATATCCTACATTTACAAAGGCTGCATTTAAACCTGTTAACACCTTTCCTATTTTAGCTAAAAAAATATCGCCTACAGAAAATTTATTACCAGTTGTTTCATTATTTAATTCAATAAGTTTTCCATCTCTTAATAAGGCAAAATCAATATCAGATGAATTTGAACGAATTATTAATTCTGTTTTCATACTGAACTTGGTTTTAACACTGCACTTTATTGTGCAGATGGTTTAATATTGTCAGGTATTTGTAAATACCGTGAGAAGATTTACTGCTTTACACAGCAAGCAAACCTCCGAATGTCAATGAACTATTTTTGTTTACTTAATTTTTTTTCGCAAAACAATATACGAAAAAGTAAGCTAAAGCTTACTTTTTCTTTTTGTGTCTATTCGCTCTTGCTCTTTTCTTTCTTTTGTGTGTAGAGATCTTCGCTCTTTTTCTTTTCTTACCGCTTGGCATAATGTTTCGATTTTTTTTAAACCTATTTAAGGCTTAGATTAGTATTGTGTTATTTAACAGCAACCTTACTTTTCACTCCTTCAGTAAAAGTTTTTGCTGGTTTAAATGCTGGAATATTATGAGAAGGAATTTTGATAGTAGTATTCTTAGAAATATTTCTACCCGTTTTCTCTGCTCTTGTTTTGATAATAAAACTACCAAAACCTCTTAAATATACGTTATCTCCATTTTCTAATGCACCTTTAACTTCCGTCATAAATGCTTCAACAGTTGCCAAAACATCTGTTTTTTCGATTCCTGATTTATCTGAAATTTTAGATACGATATCTGCTTTCGTCATGTGTCTGTTTTTACTATATTTTTATTAATTTACCTCTAAAAATGCGGATGCAAATATATGATAATTAATCAACTGCAAAAAGATAATGACTTAAATTTATGTGAATTTTAAAATGTAATATTGTAATTCTATTATTTATTCATGAAATTTTCTAATACACTAATATACTGGTACTTACAAAACAACAGAGATTTGCCTTGGCGTAAAAGCAAAAATCCGTACTTTATTTGGCTAAGTGAAATCATGCTGCAACAGACAAGAGTTACACAAGGTTTGGCCTATTACATAAAATTTACAACCACTTTCCCAACAATTTTCGACCTTGCGAAAGCAGACGAAAGTACTGTATTAAAAATGTGGCAAGGTCTGGGATATTACTCACGTGCAAGAAATCTTCACTTTTCAGCAAAACAGATTTCAAAGGAGTTAAATGGCATATTCCCGTCTACTTACGAAGAAATTATAAAATTAAAAGGAATTGGAGATTATACGGCCTCTGCAATTTCATCTATTTGTTTTAATGAACCAACAGCGGTTGTAGATGGAAATGTTTATAGGGTTCTTTCTAGGTATTTTGGCGTGAACACACCTACCAACTCGACTTCTGGGATTAAAGAGTTTAAAACACTTGCGCAAACACTTATAGACACATCACAGCCAGGAACTCACAATCAGGCACTTATGGATTTTGGTGCGCTGCACTGCAAACCACAGAATCCTTTATGTGAAACTTGTCCTTTTTCTGACAGCTGCGTAGCCTTTGAAAAGAAATTGACAAAGGAGTTACCTGTAAAAGAGAAAAAAATAAAAGTTAGAAAACGGTATTTTAATTTTTTAGTAATAAAAACAGACGACCGTAAAACAATTCTAACAGAGAGAAAAGGAAAAGGAATTTGGCAAGGCTTGTATCAATTCCCATTAATCGAAAATACTGAAACCATTAGTGAAAAAGAAATTATTACCTCCAAAGAATTTAATAGTTTATTTCCAGCGGAAACCACTATTTCACTTTTTAACAAAAAAGAGATAGTGCATAAATTATCTCATCAACATTTATACACTCAATTCTGGATTGTAGAAACCAAAACACTTAAAAACGCCAATATTTCTTGGGAAAACATTCAAGATTTTCCAGTTCCTGTATTAATTGCTAATTTCTTAACACGCTTTGAATCCAAAAAGTAATTGAAATTTTTAGTACATTTGAATAGAAATAAAATGAGTTATGGCAGGATCAATAAACAAAGTAATACTGATTGGAAACTTAGGCGATGATGTAAAAATGCATTATTTTGATGATAAAAATAGTGTTGGTCGTTTCCCCATTGCAACTTCAGAAAGTTATACAAGTAAACAAACCGGAGAAAAAGTAACCAATACAGATTGGCATAATATTGTTGTTCGTAATAAATTAGCAGAAATATGCGAAAAATATTTATCTAAAGGAGACAAAGTATATGTTGAGGGGAAACTAAAAAATAAACAATGGGAACAAGATGGCGTAAAGCGCTATGCCACAGAAGTTATTGTTACAGAAATGACCATGTTAAGCACTAAAAAAAATACGGACAGTAGCACTCCTACACCTCAACAAAACAGTACAATTGCTGCTGCAGAGACAAAAACGGTTGCACCAGAAGAAAATGACGATTTACCTTTTTAATAATTATAAAACCATAAACCTTGGACCCAGATCCCGAACATTTGTCTTTACTATTTGCTTCTTTTGACATTATCATCGCTTTAAACGGAATTATATTAATTCTACTATTAATTAGTTCTGCCTTAATTTCTGGCTCTGAAATAGCTTTTTTCTCATTAAATCAAACAGATATAAATGAACTTTCTAACAACGGAAAAGAGAAAAATGTGGTGGTTACTTTACTGGAAAGGCCAAGAAAATTATTAGCTACCATCCTAATTACCAACAACTTTATAAATATTTTAATTGTGTTGCTTTTTGCTTCTTTGGCAGAAACTTTATTTGGCGATTTTAATATTTCGCTAGACCTATATTTCTTTGCAGTTCCGATTCGTTTTTTATTAGAAATACTATTAGTAACCTTTTTAATTCTCTTGTTTGGAGAGGTACTCCCTAAAGTCTATGCGTCTAGAAACGCCCTGCTTTTTGCTAAAAAAATGTCAAAATTTATACATACTGTAAATATTTTATTAACGCCGTTTAGCATGCCATTAATTGCAATTACAAAATGGATTGAACAAAAGCTTGGTAGCAAGGCAAGTAATTTTTCTGTAGAGACATTATCCCAGGCTTTAGAATTAACATCTCAGGATGCCACGAGTAAAGACGAGCAAAAAATTTTACATGGAATTGTAAATTTTGGTAACACAGAAACCGTGCAAATAATGAAACCAAGAATAGATGTTTTTGCACTTTCTGACACCGAAACTTATGAAGAAGTTTTAAGTAAAATTTTAACGAATGGTTACTCAAGAAATCCTGTTTACAGTGAAAATATAGACAATATTATAGGTGTTCTATATGCAAAAGATTTATTAGCACATTTAAATAAGAAAACTTTTGACTGGCAAACTTTATTGCGTGAACCCTTTTTTGTGCCAGAAAACAAAAAACTAGATGATTTATTAGGAGATTTTAGAGCTAAAAAAAATCATTTAGCTATCGTTGTAGATGAATATGGCGGAACAAGCGGAGTCGTAACATTAGAAGATGTTATTGAAGAAATTGTAGGTGATATAAATGATGAATTTGATGATGAAGATGTGTCCTATTCTAAGATAGATGCAAACAATTATATTTTTGAAGGGAAGACATCAATTAAAGATTTCTGTAAAATTTTAGATGATGAAGATGAAGAAATTTTTGAGGAAGAAAAAGGAGAAAGCGAAACCCTTGCAGGTTTCATTTTAGAGATTTCTGGAAAATTTCCTAAAAAAGGAGCAGAAATAAAATTCAAAAATTATACGTTTACAATAGAAGCGCTTGACAAAAAAAGAATAAAACAGGTAAAAGCAACGAGAAATGCGTAGGGTTTTTATATTATTATTTTTAATAATTTTCTTTGGTTGTAAGAAGGATATTTTACCAAAGCCAAAGGCATACTTAAGCTTAACATACCCAGAAAAGACATATGAGAGCCTAAAAATAAGCAGGCCTTATAGTTTTAAAGTATCAAAAACGGCTACAATTATTAATAAAAAAAATAATTGGCTCTCTATTAAATACCCAGAACTAAAAGCTTCTATAGATATTACTTACAGACCTCTAAAAAATAATATTAGAGAATTGCTTACTGAAGCAGAAAAACTAGTTTTTAAACACACTGCAAAAGCAGATCGAATTATACCACAAGATTTTATAAATAAAGAGAAAAGAGTTTTTGGAAGTATCTATGAAATTACAGGAAATGCAGCTTCACAAATTCAATTTCATGTTACAGATAGTACAAATAATTTTATAAAAGGATCTTTATATTTTTATGCAAAACCAAATTACGATTCTATTCTACCTGCTGTAAATTACATAAAAGAAGATATTTTGCATTTGATAGAAACTTTAAAATGGCAGTATTAATAACTAAAATTACATCCTAAATAATTTCCATTTTTTCTAACAAAAAAGATGCGTTCATGTTTTTACAAACCCCATTTTTTAAAAAATAATCAAAATACAATTCGTTGTTTAAAATTTTTGCATCAAAATAGTAGTTTTTAATGTCTATAAACTCATTTTCCAATGCACATAAACTAACATCATGTGTTGCAATAATACCTGTAGATTTAGAGTTTAAAAGTTTTTCTACAAACTTTTTAGAACCAATAGCTTTGTCTTTACTATTCGTTCCTTTTAAAATTTCATCTAAAATAATAAAATAATCAGTCTCTTTAATTTCATCAACAATAAACTTTAATCGTTTTAATTCTGAATAAAAATAGGACTCATCTTCCGCTAAAGAATCTGAAGTTCGCATACTTGTAATTAGTTTTATTGGTGCGTATTTAAACGATGTTGCACAAACAGGTAAACCACAATTTGCCATAACAATAGACAAAGAAACAGTTCTTAAAAACGTGCTTTTACCAGCCATATTTGCTCCAGTTACAATAAAAAATTCTTCTTTATTAATGATGAAATCGTTATCTATTCTTTTGTCAGTATTTAATAACGGATGCCCTAAATGAGTTGCTTTTATAATCTCTTTTGATGGTTTAATTTCAGGGAATACAAAAGTTGGATGATTAAATTTAAAGTTAGCTAAAGAATTTTGAGCATCAAAATACGCAACAACTTCAAACCATTTTTCTACAGTGTGTTTGTAGGTTTTTATCCATTTTTCTACTTTACAGGCATTTGTAATTTCCCATAGAAATAATCCATTTCCTACAACTGCAATGATGATGTTGTTTCTGTTGTCAAAAGCATCAAGTATTTTGGCAAATTCCTTAAAAATTTGAGAAGCCTTTTTTTCTTCAGATTGAATATTTTTTTGCTTTTCAACTAAATGTTTTGATTTAAAATTTTCAATTTCAATTTCATTTAATAATTGATGATATTGTTTAAAAGTCTCTATAACTTTATCTGTTTCTGAATATAAATGATTCGTTTTTTTTATGAATTTCCCTGTAATAAAAAGTCCGATGAAAAACCAAATTATTAAAATATTAAAAGAGAGTAATCCAAACGTAATAAAACTAATTAATATCAAAGAAATAAAAGAAAATATGAATTGAATTTTAGACAAAAAGTTGGGTAAAACGCTTTTGTAATTTATAATCCATTTTGCAATAAAATTGGTTTTGTTTTTTACTGTTACCAAACTCGCTAAAGCAGAAAAATGTTGGCGCCATTTTATTTTTTTAGAAAGCTCGTTTATTGCTTCTTGCTTTGCTAAAATAGCATCTGTTTTATTTTCTGTAAGTAGTTTTGCAAGTGCAATTTTACCTTCATTAGTTCTTGTTCTATTGGTATATTGAAAAAAAGAACCTATTCCAAACAAATCAATATCATTGCTGTAAAAATGTGCAGGATCTACAAAAGTTGCGCCTGTTTCTAAATGGTGAAAATCACCATTTAAAACTCGAATTTCTGTTGTATTTATTTTAATTTTGGCATCAATAATTGCTTTTTCTTTTTTTCTGTCTCTTATACACATCTGACGCTGCCGACGACTCCTTACGTGTAGAT